>JBMTKL010000020.1:0-9990 GCA_049439405.1 Acholeplasmataceae bacterium
GATTATGTCGTCTCTGAAATGAAAAAGATGTATCCTAAACATCGTATTTCCAAAGTGACAAAAGATGACCAACCAGAAGACATATTTGATGTGATTATTGGTACTCAGTCTGTCATCAATTATGTCAATGAAAACACTGGACTTACAGCGGTCTTAATGGCAGACATGTTATGGAATCATCATGAATATTATTCATATGAAAAGGCGTTTTATCTTATGATGTCACTCATGCGTCATGCACCGAATCAATCACATAAAACATTGATTCAAGCTTATGAAAATGAACACCGTATCATCAAGGGTTTGTCATCACCTGATACATTTATTGCTCAAGAACTCAGAAATAGAAAGCTTGCCTCACTACCGCCTTTTGTTTCCTTGTATGATATTTATATTGCTTCAAAAGATTATTTAAAGTCTTACAAACAAGCACTACAATATAAAGAGTATTTTCATGCAATTGGAATTACCGTGATAGGTCCGAGACAAGATATTGAGGATCAACACTTTATATTAACGGTCAAAGTCGATCCATTGAAACTGCCTGTGTTTTATCAATGGATGGATACACATACATATTTCATAGAAAGGAAATAAATGATGAAAATTGTATTTATGGGGACACCTTTATTCGCACAAGTCATCTTAAAAGCATTAATACAAAAACATGAAGTCATTGCTGTGATTACACAGCCTGACCAACTTGTTGGAAGAAAAAAAACGATAACACCTTCACCTGTTAAACGATTTGCTTTAGAGAACAATATACCAGTATTTCAACCCATCAATTTAAGTCAAGCATATGAAACAATTTTAGCACTTGATGCTGACATATATATTACTGCTGCGTATGGTCAGTTTGTACCTAGCGTAATGCTCAAACACAAACCAAGTATTAATGTTCATGGATCGTTACTTCCATCCTATCGTGGAGGTGCACCAATTCAATATGCGATCAAAGATGGCTTAGTTGAGACCGGTGTAACCATTATGCACATGGTGAAGCGTATGGATGCAGGTAATATCATAAGTCAACATGTACTACCGATTTCACCTGAAGATACCTACACGACATTATCACAAAAAATGAGTGAGCTAGGTGCCAAAGCATTACTTGAAGTGCTTGATACTTACGGGACACAATTACCTGAAGGAAGACTTCAAGATGAATCAAAAGTTTCATTTGCCTACACACTAAAAAGAGAAGACGAACGGTTATCATTACAAGACACAGTGCAAGCATTTTTAAATAAAATGAAGTCTTTACTAGAGGAACCCGTTGGACACATCAATGTGAATGGACAGCCAATTAAGGTTTATGATGCGAAAAAAAGTGATATAATAAAAACAGCTGCTATGGGTACCGTTATAAGGTGTCATAAACAATTAACGATTCAGTTAATTGATGGTGCTTTAGATATTTTAGTATTACAAGCACCTGGAAAGAAAAAATTAAATATTAAAGATTTTTTAAATGGTCAAAAAATATTCACAGAGGGTATGACCATTAAGGAGTAAACATGAGCGAAAAGAAAATCGTCTTTACAAGACAAGAGATGCTTCAGCATAACATCAATATTTTAAAAAAACGAGGTGTCAGTGTTGAATCAATCGCTGAAATAGCGTATCATCAGCAAAAAAGATACAGTCCAAATGTAACATTTGAGTTATGCATGGAAAGTGTCGAAAAGTTATTGTCACTTCGAGATATTTTTCATCACGTTCAACTTGCTGCAGAAATCGATAGGCTCGCAGAAATCGGAGCTTTTGAAGGTCCTATTCAAGACATTATTTATGAAGATTTAGGCTTGTTTGGAGTTGATGAAGTACTCGGGTTAGATGTCGCAGGAACATATGGAACGATTGGTCAAACCAATTTTGGAGATATTGACGTCAATAAAGCAGGGATTGTTAAGGCGCTTAATGATGACGGTAAAAAAGATGGGATGTGTCATACGTTTTTAGATGATATTGTTGGTGCAATTGCTGCTGCAGCTTCAACACGAGTCGCTCAAGTTACAAATGAAACAGATGCTCAAGAATCGCACGATGGTTCAACGATTTTTGATTTGATGGAGGAGACGGTTGGCAAGTCATAGGAAACCACTTTTTACAAAAATTGGTGGAAAAATATTTGCAAAATTTTTTGGATTTGAAGAAGGCGTCGATATCACAAATGATGTCGCTGTTTTAGTGCGTAGAAATATTGTTATCAAAAACATCATTTTCTTATCGAATATGATGTATGCGTTAATGCTTGTCATCTTATCTGCAACGAATCAAGGTGACGTGACTGATTGGGTCATTACCGTGTTAGCGTTTCCAGTCACATTTTCAATTAACCAAATTTTAAAAAAACTTATTCATACAGATAAAGACGACAAGACAAAGCAATCTGTTGCCATGTATGTTGCTGGTTTTTATATGTTTTTCTCTTCAATACTCATCTATGCTAGATTATATCAGATTGAGTATTATGAAACGGCTGCTTATATCCTCATTTATTATGCATTAGTTGTTATATCGCTTTACCAAGACAAGAGGTTGTTGTCTTCAAGTTTTACGACCATGGTGATTTTACTCACTACAATCCACCTAATATGGACATTTAACTTACAAGGGTTAGCAGCTGGCTATACAGTGTCTGAATTTATACCATTTTTCTTAAATTCACAAGTGTTTCAAGATATAGTACTAAGAACAATTCTTTTCATATTATTTTATTTTGTTGTTTATGCGATTGTATCGATGGGACAATATATGCAAGAAGAAAGAAAACAAGAACTCGTGAGAAGAAGACAAGTTCAAGGAGATTTTTCCCATATTGTAACGGATTTGTTTTCAGTTGTTTTTTCAAAATCTGATCAATTATTAGACAGTAGACATGCACATCATGTGAGAGAATTTAGTTTAAAACTTGCTAAAGATATCGGTCTACCCGATCACTTAGTTGATGAATTAAATATGTATTCGACCATTCATTTAAAATTTGAAGATATCAAAGATATTATGAGTGGTGATGATACCATTACTGAATCGACGTATCAAAAACTTAAAGAAAAGACAGAATTAGGATCACAAATTGCTAAAAGACTTCAACTTGCACAAAAATGTGAAGACATCATTCGTGCTCACAATGAAGGCGTTAACAATGAAGTTTTTATACAATCAATGCTTCATATTCAACCTGAAACAGTGTCTCAAGTGCTTCTCATGAGTGATTTGTATGTGACCTTAAGAGAAGTGAGATCATATAAAAGACCATTGAATCATGCAATGGTCGTGAAGTTAATTGAAGGTGATTTATCTGTGTATTTTGAAGATAGAATTGTGGAACGTTTCATGAAATTTGAAGATGAATATAACGCGATGTTCAATAATTTATAGAAATCCATGTGATACACTTTTCATACAACCATAATTCATGTATAATACATATAAATTAAATCATCTTATTCAGAGCTATGGAGGATCGTGACTGTTGAAGTAGCAGCAACCTTAAAAAGGTGCTTTCACAAGGGGAATTTTCCCATCAATAAGAATTGGATAAGGCACTTAAAAGTGCCTTTTATTTTAGAAGGAGAACATATGATTAAATTATTTAGTAGTGAATCTGTTACTGAAGGACATCCAGATAAAATTTGTGATCAAATATCAGATGCGATTTTAGACGCATATTTGACGCAAGATCCATATAGTCGCGTGGCATGTGAAACAGCTGTGACGACAAATTATGTCTTAGTCTTTGGTGAAATTACCTCTAAAGGTAACGTTAATATCGAAGATGTCGTTAGACAAACCATTAAGTCCATTGGTTATGATGATGAAAGTATTGGATTTGACTATCAAACAGTACATATTGATGTTAGAGTCAATGAACAATCGCCTGATATCGCAATGGGTGTTGATGAGAAAGCAAATCATGAACTTGGTGCTGGTGATCAAGGGATGATGTTTGGGTATGCAAACAAAGATACTGAGTCTTTAATGCCTTTGCCTATAGACTTATCACACCGATTAGCTCAAAGACTAGCACATGTCAGAAAAACAGGCGTTATCCAGGGATTATATCCTGATGGTAAAACCCAAGTCACGGTTGCTTATGAAGAACAAAAACCAATTTATATTGATCATATTGTGCTATCGACTCAGCATAAAGAGTCATGGGATCAAAAAGCACTCAGAAAAGCATTAATTAAAGAAGTGATAGAACCTGTATTATCAGATTTTGATACATCTCAAACGAAGTATTTAATTAATCCAACAGGAAAGTTTGTTCAAGGCGGTCCTAATGCGGATTCAGGATTAACAGGTAGAAAAATTATTGTGGATACTTATGGTGGATTTGCACCTCATGGTGGTGGTGCATTTTCAGGAAAAGATGCGACTAAAGTTGATAGAAGTGCTGCTTACATGGCAAGATTTATCGCCAAACATGTCATCGCAGCTGATTTGTGTGATGTATGTGAACTTGAAATTGCTTATGCGATTGGTGTCAGTGAACCGGTTAGTTTTTTTGTGGATTGTCATGGAACTGAAAAGGTTTCACTTAAAGCGATTGCACAAGGGATTCTCGCTACATTTGATTTAAGACCATCACATATTATAGATGTGCTAGATTTAAGACAACCAATTTTCTCAAAAACATCAGCATATGGACATTTTGGACAAAAAGATGTACCTTGGGAAAAACTAACACAAGTTGAAAAATTGCGTCAAAACGTGTATAATAAAATCGGTGATTAAAATGAATGAAAAATTAATACAAATAGAAGCAAAAAGAAAAAAATTATACGAACAATATTCTAGCCAAATGAAAAAAGCAATTATGATTGCTTTATTGATTGGCGCGTCTGTTGGATTAGTATTTTCGTTAATACCTGATTTTAGAGATGTTAGTCTATACTTTTTTGGGCTATTCATTATCCCGCTTATAATGGGCGCTACTGCAACTAAATACAGTAAGACTTTCAGAGATATCATTAAATCTGAACTCATTACGGTGGTCTTAGAAGATAAATTTGATGAAGTTCAATACAACCAGCATGCATCCATTAGTCAAGCAACAATTGATTTCACCGGCATGGTGAAACAAGCAGATCGATTTAAAGGTGAAGACTACATTAGAGGATCATATAATGGAGTACAGTTTGAAACATCAGATGTTGAAATGAGAGAACGTGTTGAACACGTGGACTCTAAAGGGAATCGAACCGTGTCATATCCTATATACTTTAAAGGACGTTGGTATGTGTTTAGATTTGAAAAAACTTTAGATGGTGCACTTAAGATCTGTGAATCATATCCTAGAAGTAGACAAGGTTTAGAAAAATTTGATACTGAAAGTATTCAATTCAACAAAAAATTTAAACTTTATGCGTCTGATAAACAATTTGCATTTTATCACTTAAATCCAATTATGATGGAAAAATTATTAGAGCTTGAAAAAATGCATCGTGGAAAAATTTATTTCTATTATGCTGGTAATGAATTACATATTGGTGTGAATGATAATCAAGATTATTTAGAAATGCCATTTAGAAAAGAAATCAATCAGGAAAGTATTAAAGTGTTTGAAGGAGATATTGATCTTATTCCAGCAATCATTAAAGAAATGAAATTAGATTCAAGAAAATTTAAAAAATAAAAAATAGGAGATAAGAAATGGAAATATTATATATTGTCTTAGGTGTTGTTGTTGTCATCGGTTTATGGTATGTTGCAACAATGAATGGTTTCAGAACCATGCTCGTTAAAATTGATGAATCAGAATCAGGTATTGATGTCGCTTTAACGCAACGTTTTGATATGCTTACTAAAATGTATCAAGCTGCCAAAGGTTATATGAAACATGAGAAAGAAACACTAGAGAGTGTTGTTAAAATGCGTCAACCACAGCATAGCGATAACATCAAAGATAAAGAAAATTTCGCAAATGAAGTATCACGTGGACTTGCTGCGATCAATGTTGTTGTTGAACAATATCCTGATTTAAAAGCATCTCAAAATATTGGTAAATTACAAGATGCAACATTTGAAATTGAAGAAAACTTACAAGCAGCACGTCGAGTGTATAATTCTAACGTGAGTTATTATAACCAACGTATCGTGGTTTTCCCTAATAGCATTATTGCGAATATGGGTGGTTTTAAAAAACGTGAGTTCTTTGAAGCAGATCCAATGAAACGTGAAGACGTGAACTTTGAATTCTAAAAAGCGCATAAGCGCTTTTTTTTATTCAACAATCTTACAAAGATGTTACCCCTTTTAACTTGTAAAACAAGCGATAATATAGTATCATATAAAGTGATGAAAAGGACGTGACTACATGTTTAAAAAATGGTTTGATCCATCAAAGAAGTTTTTAAAAACATCAAAAATTATCGCCGATAAAATCGTTGCTCTAGAGCATGATATGACGCTTTTAAAAGATGAAGACTTTAAATTAAAAACAGAACAATTTAAAAAAGCATATCAAGAAGGTACATCACTTAAAGCATTACAAGTAGAGGCATACGCACTTGTAAGAGAAGCGTCAAGACGTGTCACAGGTATGTTTCCTTACTATGTTCAATTATTAGGTGCAATTGCGATTTTTGACGGCAATATTGCAGAAATGAAAACAGGTGAAGGGAAAACACTGACCGCAGTGATGCCTGCGTATTTAAGTGCACTTAATGGTGAAGGTGTACATATCGTTACTGTCAATGAATATTTAGCTGGACGTGAAGCTCAAGGAGAAATCGGTGATCTATTTAGATTTTTAGGACTCACGGTAGGACTCAATAAAAGGGAACTTTCAAGAGAAGAAAAGCGAGCTGCTTATGATTGTGACATCATGTATTCTACAAACAGTGAATTAGGCTTTGATTATTTAAGAGATCATATGGTATTGTATGCACGTGATATGGTTGCCCAACGTGGTCTTAACTACGGAATCATCGATGAAATTGACTCTATTTTAGTTGATGAGGCAAGAACACCACTTATTATTTCTGGTGGTGCAAAAAACAACAATAATTTATATCAAAATGCTGATCGATTTGCAAAGTCACTTCGAGAAGAAGATTATTTAATCGACATTGAAAGTAAAACGATAGAGTTATCACCAACGGGTATGCATAAAGCAGAACAGATTTTCAAGATCGATAATTTATATGATATTAAATATGTATCATTAGTACACCACATTAATAATGCACTCAAAGCGAATTACATTATGTCAAAAGATGTTGAATATGTTGTTGAAGATAATGCAGTACTCATTGTCGATCAATTTACTGGTCGTATTCTTAAAGGTAGACAATTTAGCGAAGGGTTGCATCAAGCATTAGAAGCAAAAGAAAATGTTACCATTAAAAAAGAGACAGTCACCGTTGCAACGATTACCTATCAAAACTTTTTTAGAATGTATAAAAAATTATCAGGAATGACTGGTACAGCGAAAACTGAGGAAGAAGAATTCCGTGATTTATATAACATGGATGTCATGCTCATTCCAACAAATGAACCTGTCATTAGACAAGATGAACCTGATTACTTATTTGCAACTCAAGAAAGTAAATTTAACGCGCTCATTGAAGAAGTCAAAAAAAGACATGAAAAAGGTCAACCCATACTCATAGGAACGATTGCAGTAGAAACCAGTGAATATTTAAGTTTTCAACTCAAAAAACATCGTGTACCTCATGAGATTTTAAATGCAAAAAATCATGAACGAGAAGCAGAAATTATTGCTAAAGCTGGTTTAAAAGGTTCAGTAACCATCGCCACCAATATGGCTGGACGTGGGACAGACATCAAACTTGGTGAAGGTGTTGTTGAACTGGGTGGATTAGCTGTCATTGGTTCTGAAAGACATGAATCTAGACGTATTGATAATCAGCTGAGAGGACGTAGTGGACGTCAAGGAGATCCAGGTTATTCTCGTTTTTACTTATCAGGTGAAGATGAATTGATGGTACGTTTTGGTGGTGATTCGTTTAAGCAACGTCTTCAAACACTTGAACGAATGAATGCCGGGTCTAATGAGCCACTATCATCTAAAATATTTACCCGTTTTGTTACGAGCGCACAAAAACGTATCGAAGGGAATAACTTTGATGCGCGTAAAAATGTTTTAAAATATGATGATGTCCTTCGTAAGCAACGTGAGATTATTTATAAAGAAAGACGTGATGTCTTATTACTAGATACTGTTGAACCACAAGTCTTACGTGCCATTGAACAAACGATAAGACAAGAAATTAAACCATACATTCACTCAGTTGAAAAAACCATAACCATCGATTTTGAAGGATTATTTAACCATTTCAATCAACAATTTTTTAAACTTGGCGTCATTGATTATGAATATTTACAAACACTCAATGAAACTTCACTTGAAGCTTATTTCGTAGAACTTACGCATCAAGAAGTCGAACACAAAAAAGAAGAAACTCCTGATACCGTATTTAAAGAGTTCTTAAAAATTATTATGCTTCGTGTCATTGATACGTATTGGACAGGACACATTGATACCATGAGCGAGCTTAGACAAGGTGTATCGTTGCAATCTTATGGTCAACAAAATCCGTTATTGATTTATCAACAAGAAGGTTTAAGATTGTTTAACACGATGATTGAAAACATTTCAAGAGATGTTACGAAATATGTCTTACGTGCACACATCGAAATGAGTGCGCAGCGAGAAGCCGTTGTAAAAAACACATCAACCAATCAAGGGATGATGACAAGTAATAAAAAACCAAGAAAACCAAAAGTCAGACGAAATCGTTCTCAACGTGGTCGTCCATTTTAGGAGTGGCTATGGAACGTTATGAAATTAACAAATGGATTGAAGAAAAATCATCTCGTGTTGAAGATTTAAAAAAAGCGATTAAACCAGAACAAATCACCAAAAGATTATCTGAGTTAGCTGAACAAATGCAAGCTCCAAATTTTTGGAATGATTCAAATGAAGCGAAGAAAGTAACTAAAGAATCGAGTCAATTAGAGAAAAAACATCAAACATATCAATCCTTGGAATCTCAATTAAATGACATTTTAGCATTCGCAGAAGCATCAAAAGATGATAATGAAATGATGGAAATGTTACTTCTTGAAATGGCTTCATTTGATGAGGTATTAAAATCATATGAAGTTGAAGTGTTACTCTCAGGTCCATATGATAATCAAGATGTTATTTTAGAAATTCATCCCGGTGCAGGTGGAACTGAAAGTCAAGATTGGGCAGATATGTTATACCGTATGTACCAAAGATTTGCACAAAGACGTAAATTTAAAATGGAATTATTAGACTATCAATCTGGTGATGAGGCCGGGATCAAAAGTGTTACATTAAGATTAAAAGGGGATTATGCATATGGCTACTTAAAAGCAGAGCATGGTGTCCACAGGCTTGTTAGAATTTCCCCGTTCGATTCAAATCAAAGACGACATACATCATTTGCTAGTGTTGAAATTATGCCTGATATTGATGATGATATTGACATTGATATTAAAGATGATGATATTAAAATTGATGTATACCGCTCTAGTGGTGCAGGTGGACAAAGCGTGAACACGACTGACTCTGCCGTAAGAATTACTCATTTAAAAACCAATATTGTGGTGACTTGCCAAAATGAACGGTCTCAAATAAAAAACAAAGAAACTGCAATGAGACTCTTAAAAGCCAAACTCATGCAAGAAGAAATAAAAAAACAAGAAGCAGAACTTAAAGCAATTAAAGGGGAACAAGTGAGTATTGGTTGGGGATCGCAAATCAGAAGTTACGTGTTTCACCCTTATCAAATGGTGAAAGACCACAGAACAAACCATGAAACAGCATTAATTCAAGATGTAATGGATGGTGCGTTAAATCCATTTATCAATGCGTATTTAAAATCATAAGGAGCACCTATGAACAAAAAATTTGTGCTAATCGTATTTCTAGCAGCAGTAGTGATGACGTTTTGTGGCCCAAAAGTGCCACCGCCCATGTTCTCG
>JBMTKL010000021.1:0-9864 GCA_049439405.1 Acholeplasmataceae bacterium
AACGGAGAAACTCCATTTTATGAAGCTCAGACACTTGTGTTGCCTTCGATATGGAAGTTAGAGACTTTATCGTTCTCACAAGATCGCTATGATAATGATATTCAACCTCAATCATATCGTCCTGATATGTGGCAAGAAGCGACGCTTAAAGATTATAAAGGATCATATCAAGGGAAGTTTTTATTTTATTTAGAACCTGGCGATGTCATGACTTTTTCATACATTAATTCTAGTGTGTTAATTAGTGACGTTCAATATGTCATTAGTCATAATATACCAAATTATGATACATATATTTCATCATTCGATGGTGCAACTGTCATTGATGACTTGTTGATGGTATCAGCCAGAGATATGGCTGTAAGAAGTGATCCATCGATTCGTCTAAGAGTGGAGCAAGATCCATCAAATATGTATTATGATACTCAACAGCTTAAGCTCAATACGATTTTTGGAGATTCTTGGGAAAATGGCGGACAATCCATTACATATGAAATCGATGTTGATACCACAGGTCTTTATCAGTTATCTTTTAAATATAGACAATATCTTTTAAAAGATATGCCTGTTTTCAGACGTATTTATATTAATGGTGAAGTCCCTTTTGATGCATTTGATACCGTTGCATTCCCTCATACGATGAGTTTTATCAACCGAACGATGACTCAAAGCGATGGTACGCCTTATTATGTGTATTTAGAATCAGGTGTCAATACGATTACTTTAGAAGCAGTCAGTCATCCATATAAAACAGCAATTGAAACGATGAAATATATCATGAATGAAATTCAATCACTCGCACTTGATATCAAACGGTATACAAGTGGTGGTACGGATCGTTACAGAGACTGGGATATTTCTGTATATTTCCCTCAGGCAGAAAACGAGATTAGAGCATGGTCTATCATTTTAGATATGCTTTATGACAATTTACTTACCATTGCATCTGATGATGCACCAAGTGAACTTGCGAATATATTAGTGTCCAAAGAAAGATTATTAGATATTGCAAATAACATTAACCAATTACCATCTAGAATGGTACAATTTTCTGACGGTGATTCATCAGTCAATCAACTCCTTGGTTCTGTTGTCGCTCAATTATTACGTTCAAATTTAGAATTAGAACGTACGATGTTCCATGGTGTAAATGAGATTCCATCACCATACTCAGATGTATTTACAAATCTTTTTGAAGGCACTAAACGTCTTGTTTTATCATTTGTAAATAACCCATATAGTGTCGATAATTCTGATGAAGATTTGAATATATGGGTGAACTATCCTAGACAATATATTGAAATTTTACAAGTGATGATTGATCAACAATTTGATAGTGAACGAAAAGTTACACTCTCTCAAATGCCAGATCAAAATAAATTGATTTTAGCCAATACATCTGGTCAAGCACCTGATATTGCTTTAGGGGTTGATCACTGGATTCCATATGAGTTTGCGATTCGTGGTGCCGCATATGATTTAAGAACATTTGATGGGTATGAAGAAGTGGTCAGTCAATATTCACCAGGTGCAATGATTCCTTATGCGTTTGAAGATGGAATGTATGGCGTACCATCGACTCAAAATTTCTGGGTGACTTTTTACCGTACAGATATCATGGGTTCTATTGGTGTGACAGACATTCCTTCAACATGGGATGATGTCATCTCAACATTACCGTTACTTCAAAGTTATGGACTTAATTATTTCGTTCCACTTGCACAATTCAGTGGACTTAAACCGTTTGTTGCAACCATTCCTTATGTGTATCAATTTGGTGGAGATTTATATTCAGAATCTGGGATGCAAACAGGCATTAACTCTACAGAGACCATCGAAGGTATGGAGCTCATGAGTGAACTCTTTACACTATATAATGTGCCTAAATTTGTTGGTAATTTCTTTAATTCATTTAGATACGGAACATTACCCATTGGTATCGGTGATTTAGCGACATATATTTTATTGAATGCTGCTGCTGATGAGCTTGATGGTTTATGGGATATGGACTTACATCCAGGTGTTTTAGATCCTATTACAGGTGAAGTGATTAGATATGCATCTGTCGGTGCACAATCTAATATGATTTTAAGTCAATCGAATTATCCAGAAGAAGCATGGGCGTTCATGCAATGGTGGACAAGTACTGAAGTTCAATTAGAATTTGCTTTTACACTGCTTGCAACCTATGGTAAACAATACTTTTGGAATACGGCGAACTTAGAGGCGTTTGCTGAAATTCCAATGCCTGTACAACATAAAGAAGTCATTATGTCACAATGGGAATACGCGATTGAAGCACCAAGAATTCCTGGTTCATATATGGTTGAACGTGAAATAAGTAATGCTTGGACAAATATTGTATTTAATGGTGATAATCCTAGACAAGCACTTGATGAAGCTGTAAGAATTGCGAACCGTGAGATTACTTATAAAATGTCTGAATTTGGATATGTTGTTGATGGTGTGTCTATTAAAGATTATTTAGTACCTACCATTGATAATATTTATTTATGGCTTAAGGAGGAGAACTCATGATTAAAAGAATGAATCATCCTTCTTGGTTTATCGTCCCTTATTGGAGTTTGTTTGCAATATTTATCATTTTACCTGTCATTGCAGCGGTCTTTTTAAGTTTCACGTATTTCAATGCGATTGAAACACCAACAATTATCGGCATTAATAATTATGTTGAACTCATTACAATTGATACAGTCTTTATGCAATATGTATTATCCAATACGTTTAGATTTGCACTTATTGTTGGACCTGTAGGGTATGTGATGGCATTTATGCTTGCATGGATGCTCGCTCAAATTCCTAAACTTCCGAGAACCATCTTAGCAATTATTTTATATTCGCCATCTCTCACATTAGGGGTTGCGATGGCAGCGATGTGGAGAATTATTTTCTCAGGTGATGCTAACGGATATTTAAATGCAATTTTACTTAGTAACAATATTATTTTAGAACCGATCCAATTTTTGCAATCTCCACAGTATTTAATGACAATCATGATCGTCGTTTCACTTTGGAGTAGTATGGGTGTTGGATTTTTAGCCATGTTAGCAGGGGTATTAAATATAGATCAAACGCTTTATGAAGCAGCATATGTTGACGGTATTAAGAGTAGAACACAAGAGGTGATGTATATTACATTACCTTCGATGAAACCACAATTACTTTTTGGTGCAGTTATGGCAGTGGTGACAACATTCCAGGCTGGTGCCATTGGTGTTCAACTTGCAGGAAGTAACCCTACCCCTCAATATGCAGGACAACTTATTGTGAACCATATCGAGGATTTTGGATTTATTAGATATATGATGGGATATGCAGCCGCTGTGTCGGTTGTCTTATTACTCATTGTTTATGCGATATCTAAAGTGACATTTAAAGTGTTAGGAGATAAGTCATGAAAAAGAAAAAACGATCAAATTTTCAAGGCATGAAAATCAATCCTAGCAGATATCATATCAGTCAATTGCCTTTTTATAGTTTTTTAATACCATTTAGTATGTTAATGTTATTGCCGATTATTTTTATTTTTAATCATGCCTTTAAACCGATTGGTGAACTATTTGCTTATCCACCAAGGTTTTTTGTCAGACAACCCACCTTTGATAACTTCATTGAACAAGGAAGAATTACCTCATCATCTGGTGTTCCTTTTTCTAGATATATTGTTAATAGTTTATTAGTGACGATTATTGGGGTATCTTTATCCATACTCATTACTGGACTTGCAGCTTATGGTTTATCTAAACTGAAGTTTAAAGGCAAAAAAGTATTATTTGAAATTAATACCATTGCCTTAATGTTTGTTCCAATTGCAGTGCAAATCCCGAGATATTTAATTATTGCTCAATCAGGGATTATCGATACATATCTCGCGCACATTTTACCGCTCGTGATTTTACCAGTGGCGATGTTTTTATTAAAACAATTTATTGATCAGACACCTAATGAACTCATTGAATCAGCGAAAATTGATGGTGCCTCCGAAATGGAAATATTCTTTAAAATTATTTTTCCAATTATCTTACCTGCGATTGCAACGGTAGGGATTTTATCATTTCAAGTGTTTTGGAATGATACAGCGACATCTATTTTATACATCAATGATGAATCAAGAAGAACGTTAGCTTTTTTCATGATGAGTTTAACGTCGCTTCAAGGAAATACTGTCGCTGGACAAGGGATGGCTGCTGCGGCATCACTTATTATGTTTATACCTAACTTAGTATTATTTGTCTTTTTACAAAGTCGTGTGATGAACACGATGGCACATTCGGGGATTAAATGATGAAAAAATTACTTATACTTGTCTTGATGCTATGTGTTGTCCCGTTATTTACTGTATCAGCGAATGGTGTCCCTTATTTAACATTTACTTATTCATCGACGAATAATCGTTTTGTGTATACACAAGACGCTTATGTACCACTATCTAGAATTCAAGATTTTGATGACCTCGCGCTTGATGATCCTCAAGATATTGTCATTGACGCAAATGATGTTTTATACATTGCAGATAGTGGACTTGGGTTAGTCATGAAATATGATTTGACAACACAAGAAAAAACACTCATTGGTGAAGATGTTTTAAGTCGTCCAACAGGTGTTCATGTTGGTACAGATGGTCGTGTATATGTGACGGATTTTGAACTCAAAAAAGCATTTCAATTTGAAATCACAACAAACGGTACTTATGAATTAAAAGTGACGTATGAAAGACCTGAGAATTCTCCGTTTTTTGATGATGGAACAACATTTGATCCAACAAAAATAGTGACAGATAAAGCCCATAATGTTTACGTGCTACTTGCAGGGAATGTGAATGGTCTTGCACAATTTAAAAATGATGGTACATTTTTTGGATACTTTGGTGGGAATAAGATTCCTGCATCATGGCAAAATACGGTTACCTATTTATTTTTTGATGAACAAACAAGAAGAGATTTATTCCAAATTATTCCAGATCCTGTCTATAACGTGTCTGTAGACCAAGATGGACTTATTTTAACCACGACTAAAGGATTAGATGGCTATTTAAAACTTAATATTGCAAACTTTGTTTATAATTCCTCTGTATGGGGGTTTGATAATATTGAAGATATTACCGTTGGTCCTTATGAGACAATTTTCACGGTGTCATCTGATGGATACATTGTAGAATATGGTCCTGATGGGTCAGTGCTTTTCATTTTTAGTGGCACGGATACCTCAGGGATTCAAGGATTATTCCAAGGACCAAGTGGTATAGCAGTCGATTCAACGAATAACTTATACATAATTGATAGTCAAACAAAATCACTACAGATTTTTATGCCGACCTCATTTGCAAACTTGATCCATCAAGCGATTGAGCTATATCAAGATGGACGTTATACGGAATCACTGATTCCATGGCAGCAAGTGTTAGAACAAAATGCCTTGTTTGATTTAGCGAATCAAGGATTAGGGGATGCCTATTTTGCTGAACAAAACTATGAGGAAGCACTTTATTATTATGAAATTGCAAGAGACCAAAATGGCTATAGTGATGCGTTTTGGGAAGTAAGAAATGATGTGTTATTAGGATCAGGTACGGTGATTATCGTCTTACTTGGTATTGGTGCTATCTTACTATTTGCGGGTAAATATTTAGGTGTTTGGACCTATGCAGCAAAACCTTTCAAGTATGTAGATGAGAAGACAAAGCATGTCAGACTTATTCAAGAACTCAAGTTTCCATTTTATATTTTGAAACATCCAATCGATGGACATTATGGTATTAAACGTGAACAAAAAGCAAGTTATGTATCGGCATCGATTTACTATGTATTATTTTTCTTTGCGTATATGTTTTTCATTTATCAAACGAACTTTTTATTTAATCCAGTCAATGCATTACAAATTAATTTAACTGAACAAATTGTCAGTATTTTTGTGCCACTATTACTATTTGTTGTTGCTAATTATTTAGTGTGTAGCATTAGAGATGGTGAAGGTCGATTTAAAGATGTTTATATCGCCACTGCCTACGCTCTATTGCCAGCTATTTTAGGATTACCTGTGGTGACAGTGATCAGTTTAGGATTGACACTTAATGAAGCATTCATTTTTGATGCTTTATTATATATCACGGTATTCTTTACAGGATTTTACATGATTTTCATGATCAAAGAAGTCCATTATTATGATATGAAAAATACGGTTGGTAACTTACTTATTACGTTATTCACTGGATTAATGATTGTTGTTGTTTATTGTGTATTTATTACTTGGTGAAGTTGTGACACTGATTTCAGATATTATAAGAGAGGTGACTGTTCGTGCTTAATGGATTAAAATTTGTCGTCATTGGTATATTGACGCTCTCTTTAGTGTCTATCACAAGACCTAGTGAAGAAGTAAATACTTTTCAAACACCACTCAGTTATATTGATGAAGCGTATTTAACGTCGAATCGTATGACACAACCAGATCAATTTGATGAAGAGACGATTGATGCATACGAAAATATGTATCAATTGCCTTATACAGATAATGTACTATCTGAATTAGGATACGATTATACGTTAGAAAATGACCGTTATAAACTGTATTTTGAACCGCTTTCTTATTCAGTTGTAATGTATGATAAAGTCAATGATTATTATTTATCGTCACGCGCTGAACTACAAGGCTTATCAGGTGTACGTGAAAACAACACGTCTACTAGAAATATGATGAATAGTGGTCTTTGGATTAGTTATGTGAGAAAAGCAAATGTAACAACCGCAACAGAAGAAACAGAGTCCATCTATTCAATTGCAGATGTTTCTTATGTAACAGATGGATCAATTAAAGAAGGTCAAGATTATTTTTCAGTATATGACATAGAAGAGAATTCATATGATGAAGGCGCTGTTGAAGTGACAGTTTTAAACATGTCTAATCAACTTGAAACAACGATTGAGTTTTTTGATTTGGATATGCGGATTCAAGTGAATTTAGCGTTAAACGAAGAAGGCTTACAAGTATCCATTCCAGCATCAGAGCTTCTTGAAACAAGTGATATATATGGTCTGACTAAAATTACAGTCTTTCCTTATTTTGGTGCAGTGAGAGAAGATTTAGCACCAGGGTATATGCTCATTCCTGATGGTGTTGGTGCACTGATTCGACTTGATGCGCCTATTGAAGAAACCCTTCGTGCCAGATTTTACGGTGGTGATCTTGGGCTCAATACATCATCAAGAGCTTATTTATCAGTGCCGATGGCAGCGTTAATCAGTTATGTGGATCATCAGGGCTATTATGTTAGAGTTGATGAAGGTGAAACCAGTGCATTTTTTGAAGCATCGTTTTGGTCGTCAAATTCTAAATACCACAAAATGTCAGTGACACATACTATTAGACCGATTTATAAAGCGATCATTAATCAAGCAGGTGACGGTAGAGAACAAATTCCAGAAGCACTCACATCATCAGATTATCAAATGACATATGTCATGTTAGGTGACAATGCGAATTACAGTGGGGTTGCGAATCATTACCAAGAACACTTGTTAAATAATGGCACGCTCATTGAGAAACAATTATCAGATGAACTACCACTCATGCTATCTTTCTTAATGGGTGATCAAACCCCAGCATTTTTAGGGACTCGATATTTAGAAATGACCTCTACTCAAGCCATTGAGCAAATGATTGATACACTACAAAGCGAAGGCATCAATGATTTAATGGTTGAACTTTATGGATGGTCAAGAGATGGTCATATGAATGAAGCGCCATACCGTGAGCGTTATGTTTCAGGTGTGGAAAGTCTAATGTCTAAACTTCAAGGTGAAGGTATACCTACCACATTACTTCAAGAATATGCGACGGGAAGTTCTTTAGCATCAAGAGTGTTATTTAACCGTGATGTTGCAAGAGATTATTCAAGACTTAAAATGGAATATCAAGTCGGGTCTTTAAATAGCCAAGTTGTAGAAGCATATATGCTTTATCCAGATCGTAGTTTAGCTTTTGCAAATGATGATAAGTTAGCGCATGTTTCCATGCCAGATATGGGTCATACATTATTTAGTTATTATGATGACGCTTTTTATACAAGAGCCGATACACTTGCATATTACAAAGAAATCATGGTATCCTTTGACACGCTTATGATGCATGCGCCAAGCCTTTATGCATGGAAATATTTAGATGCTTATTTATCCATGCCATTCATGCATTCAAATTACTATTACTACACTGATGTCATACCGTTTATACCAATGGTACTCAAAGGCATTATTCCATATTTTAATGCACCACTTAATTTTAATGCATTAGGTGACACGATGATTTTAACGATGATTGATTATGGAATGGCACCAAATTATATCTTAACCGAACAACCAACAGAGACGATGCGATTTACAAGATCATCAGTGTATTTTACAACACAATTTGATGTCTTTAAAGAGGATATAAAAACCAATTACGACCAATTAAATGATATTTATGTGGCTGTTGGACAGGCGCGTATCGTTTCTAGAAATATGTTAGCATTAGGCGTTGCCGAAACGACATATGATAACGGGAAGACAGTGATTGTCAATTACACGAATACAGATATTACTGTGGGTAATGTGACAGTCATTGCGAGAACTGCGGAGGTCATTGAATGAAGAAAATAAAAGTATTTTTTCAAAACTTAACCGCTAAAATCAAAGGGTTATTTCAAATGGTAAAAAAAGCATTGACACCGATATTTGTTAAAATCGGTGCATTTTGGATGAAACGAATTGATCCTTTTTTAAGCAAGGTGGGTTATGCACTCATGCACAATCCAATCATTTATTTAAAAGCGAAAGATATTCGTATTTTTGGTATTCATTTTAAAATTACACGTGCAAGAAGAGATGCATATTATGGTTATATGTTTATTTTGTTATGGCTTATCGGGTTTTTTATTTTTACACTGTATCCAATGGGCTATGCATTTTATTTGAGTTTGCATGAAGCATATTATAACTTGCAAGAAGGTATTACGACAACGTATGTCGGATTTGATAATTATTTAAATATATTTAGAAGTCAAACACTCGTGCCACTGTTTGTTAATTATTTAATTAGGATGTTTTTATCAGTTCCATTAATTATTGTCTTTTCTATTATGATTGCTGTCCTTATTAACGTTCCAATGAAAGGAAAAGCAGTTTTTAGAACGATCTTTTTCTTACCAGTAATTATTGCAACTGGACCAGTAATTGGTGAATTAACCAATCAAAATGCAACAACGCTTCCAGCACTCGAAGAGTCTTCAATCTTAAATTTTATTACAAGTAACTTAGGCTCATGGATTGCAGATCCATTAGTATTACTCTTAAATTCTTTATTGCTTGTATTATGGTATGCTGGAATTCCAATTCTTATCTTTTTAGCAGGTCTTCAAAAAATAGATAAATCAATTTATGAAGCTGCAGACATTGATGGTGCTTCTCCGTGGGATCGTTTTTGGAAAATCACACTTCCAGGTATTTCGTCACTGATTGGTGTATCGATTATTTATGTTGTTGTCACCATGAGCTTATTTGTTGAATCAGGCGGTATTTTAGAATTGACGAGAAGCCATATGCTTGTCGGTGCGCCAGATAGTCAGTTTTGGTTTGGTTATGGATATGCAGCGGCTATTGCATGGACGTATTTCGTGTTAATGGTTGTTGTGATGGGTCTTTTTGTACTCCTTAGTCGAGGGAAGAAGGAGGCAAGATCATGAGTTTAAGAAAACGATTATTAGGAATGCAATTCACAGATGGTCTCTTATATAAAATCATTGTCTTGTTATTACTTATCAGTTTCTCATACATTTATTTATATCCGATGTTATTTATGCTTACCAGTAGT
>JBMTKL010000022.1:0-9413 GCA_049439405.1 Acholeplasmataceae bacterium
ATCACTATTACATACTTTAAGTGGATTTGATTTAAAAGATAAAGTTTTCATTAATGTTTCTAAAGGGTTTATCATGCCTTCACTTCAAACCATTAGTCAAGCATTTGAGTATCATTTAAAACATAACATGAAAGCATTTATTTCACTATCTGGTCCCTCTCATGCAGAAGAAGTGATTGAAAGAAATGTCACGACGCTTGTATGTGCTTCTCATAATGCTCAAGAAAAGATGTTCGTTGCAAAAGCATTTAATAATGAGTATATGAGAATCTATGTTTCAAATGATCCTGTTGGATGTGAAGTTGGAGGTGCAACAAAAAATGCTATCGCGGTTGCATCAGGTATGTTAACTGCATTAGGTTTTGGTGAAAATGCTCGTGCGGCATTGCTTACGAGAGGCTTAATGGAAATAAAAAAAGTCATTCATGAATTTGGTGGACAATCAGAAACTGCTTATGGATTAACCGGTTTAGGTGATTTAATGGTCACTGCACAATCAATGAATTCTAGAAACTTTAAAGCGGGATTAAAAATCGGTCAAGGTATGACAAAAGAAGATATAGAAAGCAGAGAAAATCAGACCATAGAGGGATTTAATACTATTTATGCACTGCAACAACTTGCGCAAGCTAAAGCTTTAGAACTTCCAATTATTCATGTGTCATATCAAATGATATTTGAACAATTACCTTTTGAAGTGGTTATTAAAAATAAATTAAATCATATGGTGAAAGATGAACAAAATCAACTGTAAATTAAAAAAAAATTTATTTTTTGCATTATTCCCTTAATAGTGCTATAATGAGATTATAAAAAAAGGAGGAATACTCATGAACAAAACAGAACTTATTGCTTTCTTAGCATCTGAAGCTGGTGTAACTCAAAAAGTTGCAGAAGAAGTTTTAAAAGCTTTCACTGGCGCAATTTCAGATTCACTTAAAAAAGGTGAAAAAGTAGTCGTAACTGGTTTTGGTACTTTTGAAGTTCGCCACCGTGTTGAACGTCAAGGTAAAAATCCTCGTACAGGCGAAGCGATTACAGTGCCTGCACAAAATACACCTGCTTTCAGAGCTGGTAAATTATTAAAAGCTGCAGTTAAATAATTGCATAAATAAAAAGCACATCCTTAATGGTGTGTTTTTTTTATGTTTTTGATACAATAAATATATGCTTGAACCAATATTAGTCATCCAAGATTTTAATACTCTTGGCATCGAATCAATTAAATCAAGATATAGACATATTCATTTGACAGATAGTAGTGGAAAAACACTACTATTTTATGCTGTTTCTACTGGACGTATGGATATATTTAATGATTTACTAAATCGAGGCGTTAGATTGTCTGCTAGAGATGATCAAGGTGAAACAGTCATATTTGAAGTCATTAGACGTCAAAGAATTGTGATGTTAAAAAAACTCATGACAATGAAAGTTGATATCAAAGTCGTTAATGATTTAGGACAAACACCTCTTCATATTGCTGCACAATCAGGGATGATTGATATTATTCAAATGTTAAGAGAAGCTTATGCTACACATCAAAAAGATTTGTTAGGAAGACTACCTATTCATGAAGCAGTGCTGAATGGTAAACTGCAAGCAGTCAAGTGGTTTAATGAATTCGATCAGCAATCACTATTCGAATTGACTGATGATGATTTTTCTTGCTTACACTTATCGGTGATGACTTATAATATTGATTTGATACGCTATTTAATTGATCAAGGATTAGATATTAATGGGTTAACACAATTTTATGATACTCCGATGCATTTGGCGGTGAGACACTATCATTTAGAGGCTATAGAAATGCTATTAAATGAAAAAGCATTTATGGACATTCCTAATAAACATCAAGTCAAGCCTGAAGATGAATGCCAAGATATGCAAGAAATTCTTAGTATCTTTGAACATTACAAGTATTTACCTGAGTACGAACAAACGATGAAGCAATTGGAAAGAATACACGCCATTTTAAAAAGAGATAGACAGTCTTATTTGAACTTAGAAAGTCACTTTGCTCCGGATCCTTATGACCGGTATCAAAAAAAAGCGCATGATTACATCACGCACTATCATTTAGAGAAAAAATTTAAAATTTAAAGCTCATATTTGGGCTTTTCTTTTTGCCACAATTTAGGTTGACGTTGCTCGTCAAAAATGCCCCAATGTTTTTCTGGTTCATTTGGGTTATCAGAGCCTTTCCAAGATTCATCGAATGCTTCAAACAAAAACATCGTAATGTTTCGTCTTTCAGCCCATGATGTTATTTTTTCAAGGTATATTTTTTGATTGAGTTCACTCGCTTCATCTAACATCATATCACCTTCTGTTGTTGTTGCCCATCCTAATTCAGTGAAAAGGACTTGCTTATCAGGAAATAATGATTGAATGGTTTCATAATCATTAATTGTCGATTCAACAGATTGTTTATGAGGAATTTTTTGCCACATAGGATAAGAATGAATCGATATGAAATCAACCGCTTTTGCAAGTGCATGATTATGTTTCCAATAGTATGCTCCTTCACAAAAAGTGATCGGTTTTTGTATACGCGAACGAACATACTCTACATGCTTTATCAAAGACATTTCAGGCATCAAATTATGATGCCAATCAGAAGTGTTTTCATTTCCTACAGATACAGCTAAAACAATGGCATCATATTGCTTTGCTAGCGCAATCATCTCATCAAGTTGTTGATAGTTCAATGTTTGATGTCGCAAAATATCTTCTTCACGATGTCTACCACCATAATGACAATTAGGATTATCTATTTCACCTAACGGTTCTACACCTAACATGACTTGAAGTGGAATTTGATGCTCATTAATTATTCTTAAGACTTGTTTTACGTGATAAGACGTATCATACATTCTGATGTATGATACAAAGTTTTTAAGCATCTGTAAATCTTGTAAGACTTCTTGATCTGAAGGATATATTTTTTTTCTAGGAGACTGTCCTTTTCTGTATCCTGAATAGCAAATCGCTTTTTGATAAGGTATGATCATAAAAATAAAATTCCTAAAATTGAAATAAGATTTGTAAACATGTGAACCAATATAGGGATATAAATGTTTTTATTGTATTTTAAGTAAATGAAACCAAAGATGAAACCCATTGTTAAGTAAGGAATCATCGTTAAGATGATATTCAATAATGAAAGTGTTAACAATTCTGAAAAGACATGTATGAGTGCGAAGATAACACTTGAAACGATGAGTGCAATTGTAGGTTTTGGAATCAGTCCAAACATCGCTTTTCTAAAGACGAGTTCCTCAACAATTGGCCCTAATATCACGGCACCTAATATCATCAAAATCAAACCATCATTTTGTAGCAAAGATTCAATAAATAATTGATTACTTGCGGGTGTATAAGTTGATGAAAAGACAAATTCTAAAAAGGTAAGGATAATATTGCTTAAAATATTACCAAATAAGACATATAAATACCCTGCAATAACAAATCCAATTGTTTTTTTGCTAAGTGACTTAGATAATTGATAATCATAAGCTAAATCAGTTTTCATGAACCAAACAATAGGAACGATTAAGATTGTATACACAACAACATTAAGCAAACTACTCGCAAATCCAGTAAGTTCATCATAAGAAACATCTGAAATTTGATTAAGATCAAATATAAGTTCGAGTTCCATCATTGTGTTTTCATCAATGTTAAAGATAACAAGCTCGGTGCTTATTTCAGGTTTTTGAATAAGTTTAGTGTATGATATATTTTCTTCTTCAGTAAACACTGGATAAGACGTATCTTTTAAAACAAAAATCGTGTAATTGGGTTTGCCTTCAAATGTGATCATGTAATACGCATCATTTGAGAAACCATCATCATTGTTGAGTACAAATATATAATCATTTTCAGCATCTAAAGCATTTGTAATACGCATCTGTGGTGTGATTTCAACTGTAAATGCATCAACATCATAAAATACAGCATAAACAAGTGTTGCGATGATAAACATCGTTATGACATACCAACCAATAGAAAAAATGTGTCCTGCAATATTTTTAATTTTTTGCGGACCATCTAATTCAGTTTGAAACATCGATTTAAAATCAATTGGTTCTTGTTTATTCATCTTATCACCATTAAAATTATAACATACTAGAATCCTTGAATACCACAAAAAAATACAATAAGTGAAACCATCTTAAATGTGGTAAAATAAAAATACATGAATAAATATAAACGTGTACTTATTGCGACACATAATGATGGGAAAGTAGAAGAATTTAAAACGTATTTGTCCCCGTATTTTGAGGATATTATTTCTCTAAAAACACTAGATGATTACGATGAAGTGATAGAAGATGCTCATACATACGAAGGAAATGCAATAAAAAAAGCCACACATTTTCATCGAAAATATCAAATGCCTACAATTAGTGATGATTCAGGTCTTGAAGTTAAAGTTTTAGATGGATATCCAGGAATTTTCTCGGCAAGAATTGGAGAAAATGATGAAGACCGTAATCAAATCGTGCTTGCTAAACTCGCTAATCAAACACATAGAGCAGCTCAGATGATAAGCGTTATAGCCTTAGTTGATATTGAAACTAAAGTTTTTAAAGGAACCATTCAAGGAACCATTACTTCAAAACCGATAGGAACACAAGGTTTTGGATATGATTCAATCTTTTATGTTGACGCGCTGAACAAAACATTTGGCCAAATGTCTAGACATGAAAAACTTACAATATCCCATAGAGGTATTGCTTTAAAAAAATTAATGAAGAGCTTAGAAGGAGAAAATGATGAATCCAATTGAAAAAGAAGTTCAAACGAAAGCCGCCGCTGCCTTTGATTGCAAAGAAAGTGAAGTAGAAGTCATATACCGTTTAAAAGGTGGCGTGAGTCATTACACTTATTTGATAGAAGTAAAAGGAAAACAATATACGTATCGAAAGATCGGTGAAGGTGGAAATTTATTCGTCGATAGAAAAACCGAATTCCAGACTATTAAACGTATTGAACCGCTTCACATTAATTCACAAGTCTTATTCTTTGATATTGAATCCGGTTCAAAAATTCAAGAATTCGTAAAAGGTACTGTACTTACAGACTTAGACTATAAAGATCATTTAAATCAGGTCGTTGATGTGTTGAAAACTTTACATCAACAGCACTATGAAGATGCGAATGATTATGGTCTTATTAATCGCTTGAGTCTATATGAGAGTTATACAAACCAAAGAACGTTAAAATATCAAGAGTTAAAAAAATTTTGGATAGATTTATTTTCAAAAAAATATGAACATCAACCTAAGGTTTATTGTCATAATGATGCACAACGCTCTAACATGGTTGTTGGTGAGACACAGCTATATTTATTAGATTGGGAATATGCAGGACTTAATGAATTTTATTATGACATTGCTTCGTTTGGTAATGTGGATTTTAATGATGCATTGATTTTATTAGATGCTTATTTAGGTAGACCTGCTAGTGTTGAAGAACAAAATCACGTGAGATTTTACCGTATGTTTCAAACGCTACAATGGCATCAAGTTGCTTTATACAAACATATGATCGGATTAGGAGAGAAAATCGGTGTTGATTTTAAAGCACTGGCATTAAAATATTTACAAATTGCAGAAAGTTTCGTTTCTTATTTAACCTAACATGAGATTAAAAGATGTATTAGCATTACCTAAAGATGTTAATAGCTTACCTTTGTTAAAAAGTTATTTAAATCAGTCGCTTGATTATCATGATCATATGGCGGCTTTTTTGCATTATATAGACATATTATATTATGTGAAGTCGTATGAAATACTCATTCAAGAATCAGAACAAGCGTTGCAACGTTATTTGAAAAGTGACTATGATGAAATGCTTGATCAGTTAATGAATATGATGATTGATGCTTTTTTAGAATTAGAAAAATATCAACATGTGGATAAATACATTCAATTGCGATTAGAACGCTTACCTGTTTTAAAGAAACATCATGTATATAAACAGATGGTTAAGTATAAAACTGCTGTCAATCAACAGCCGGTCATTTGGTTACAATCAGTGATCGAAGAAGATATGCCTAATGATACATTTAAAGTGTTGTCTGAATTATTATTAAACGCATATATCAAACAAAAAGATTTTGAAATGGCTTTTCATTTACATCAATACATGGTTAGCAAATTAACAAGTCCATATATGATTGAATTGTGCCAAATTTATGATGGTTTAAACAAGTATAATGAAATCATTCATGCACTCAAACCAATGATGAAGTCAAACGTATTACCTGAATATGTTTTTTACTTAATTAAAGCATATATCCAAAGTCAACAACTTCAACGTGCGATTAACTTAGAAGTTGAGTATGAGACGTTATTTGAGCAAGCAGATGAATCCATTCGAGTGAAGTATTACAACATGATGTTAGCACTCTATGAAGATATGGGTAATAATATCTCAATTAATGTTTATAAAGTACATCTCAACAAAATTCAATCAAAACAAAGAAAACAACAAAAGCAAACACAAAGTGAAACAACACCTCAAAGTAAGCAAAAACGTCCAGTCCAAGTCACTCTAGAGACGAATTCAAAAACATCATCCATTGTAGATGTTGAAAAAATGCATGATTGGTTATCATATCAATTAGAGAAAACAAATGTAGTATCTTATCGTGATTCATTAAGGTTAGATCTTATCAAATTTAATCAACTTGTACCATTTCAAACGATGCTCATGTATCAGAAATATAACCATGACATGTATTACTTTAAAAAAGAGCGTTTGTACGATAAAAAAGTGAGACAACAAGACCTGGATCAATCATATTTGAAGGCATTACTTCAACAACCACGTGATGGATTTATTGAACCACATATTTACGAAAATTTTATTGAAGTGATCAGTCAAAAACCATTTGATGATGTGAAACAATTTTATACTTACCAATCTGATGAGATTGTCATGATGTATTACTTTAATCAAGAAGCAACCGTATATGCTGAATTTGATGACCTTTTAAGATTGATTTCTACTCACATGATGATGTCACACCGAGATTATTTAAATCAATACCAGCTCGAAACTTCAGGAGATTTATTTCATAAGTTAATGACACATCCTCATTTAGTAGTTAGAGTGTATAAAGAAGGTATTTGTACATATTCTAAAGCAGCAAAAAGATGGTTTCAATTACAAGATGATGAACCTATTGAACCGTTTATTAAGAATTTGCCTGTTCAAGAAAGAGATATGTATAAATCACATTTTAAATCGCTATTTAAATATGAAGAACCGTCAAAAGTTTTAGAATATACGTATCAACATAGACGAATCAAAGAATATGCAATTGTCCATAAATCAGGTGATCATCCACTTATTTTAAGTGTGTTTTACGACGAGTCTTCTTATGTAAAACAAATAGAAACAGTTAAGCATGAAGCTAAAAAAGATATTGTAAGTGGATTATTAAACTTACATGCCTTTTTGGAAGATTTGCCAGAACTTCTTAAAGACAAACTGACGATATTAAAAATACGAGTGAATAAAAACATTTCATTTTTATATGGACAAACATCTTATTTGTCATATTTTAAAGAGTTTGGTTTTTTGACTAAAAAATTGATTGAACAGTCTCAAGTGTATATGTATGATGGACAACATTTTATCGTTACATTACCATATAATGACATTAGAGCTGTTAATTTAATGATTAAGAAATATTTTGATGCATTAAACCAATGGACATCTAAATCTATTCCTCAAGAACCATTTATTCCAAAAGTTGGGATCATAAGATATCCTGTCGTGACGACAGAAAAAAATGCTGAAACGCTGATGCATTATTTAGATATTGCATTATCAAGAATTCATGATGAACCTTCCTTTTATTACTTCAAATATCAGGATTTTGAACATGATCAATTTGAACAGCATCTCTTAGATCAGATGTTACATGCCATTGAGCATCAACAATTTTCAATCGGTTTTCAACAAATTATTGATCAACAAGCCAATCGTGTGTGGATGTATGAATCATTCGCATACATTCCACATTTAGATGTAGATGCTAAAGATATCATGTTCATTGCAAAAAAACGAAAACGGATGTTAGACTACGACATGGAACACATTAAACAAGTGTTCATGATGTTATCGAAGATGTATGAGCAATCACAAAAATACATCAAGATTTTGATTCCTATCCATGTTGAAAGCTTTACACATCACGTATTTGTTAGAGATGTAGCAGCACTTATGAAGACTTATGATATTCCACAAAAAATTATCGATTTTAATATTATCGGAGATATGAAAGCAAGTGTTTACTTACAACGCATGGAAGATGTGAAAGCCATAGGAATTGGAATACATACATCATCACTTAAAGTGAGTTTGTATTACAATGTAGATGCGCTACATTTCGATATCAAACATCCTGATGATAAGATGCTTGATTACTTGAAAACAATTCATGCGTTCTCGTTCAGACAGCATATGACATTTGTATTAAGAGGCGTTTCATCTAAAGATATCAAACAAAGATTAGCAAAAGCAGAGTTAAACATCATAGAAGGTGCAATTTATAAAAGACTGACGAAAGATGCTTTATTTTCAAAAGTTGTCTCAAAATAACGTTACATCTATGATATAATGAATAAGAGAGGTATATAATATGTCATGGAATGATGAAACGTATTTAATTGGTGAAAAAGTAAAAGTTGAAGGTGAAAAAAAAGTAGGCGTTGTGACTAGAGTTGATGTTAAAAAAGGTGTGATCTTTGTATTACATAAACGTATGAGAGAACAAGCTTATCCCTATCCTGAATCTATTCAAAGCGGATTACTAAAACCAGAAGTTACAAAAAAATAAGCACTTGAGTGTTTATTTTTTTAAATAAAGAGAGGACATTATGTTATTTGAACCGATTCAAGTTAAATCTTATACATTAAAAAATAAAATCATCATGGCACCAATGTGCATGTATCAGAGTGATAATTCTGGAGAAGTTAAAGATTTTCACAGAACACACTATATGTTTCACGCCATGGGAGGCGTGTCATTAGTGATGGTTGAAGCGACTGCAGTCATGAAAAATGGTAGAATTTCAAAACAAGACTTAGGGATTTGGTCTGATGAGCATATTGAAGGATTAAAAACAGTCACCAAACATATCCATCAAGGTGGTGCATTGGCTTCAATCCAAATAAACCATGCAGGAAGAAAAACTCGTGATGATGATCCTATCGCACCTTCAGCGTTACGTTATGATGAGAAGGATGTGTTGCCTAAAGCGATGACTTTAGAAGATATTAAGGAAGTCATTCAAGCGTTTCAAGATGCGGCAAAAAGAGCGCTAGAGGCTGGATTCGATGGCCTAGAAATACATGCTGCACATGGATATTTATTATCACAGTTTATG
>JBMTKL010000023.1:0-9225 GCA_049439405.1 Acholeplasmataceae bacterium
CCAAACGCTTGCCCAAATAATCCCCCAACTTCAGACACTGCACCTAAATTCGCAGTTGTTAAATTTGGCATAAATGGTTCTAAACCAGGAAAAATAAGTCCTAGTAACGCCCCACCAATACCGACAGCAAGCATTGAAATAATAATCGCAAATCGAGATAATTTTCCACCTGCTGTAAATAAGATCAATACTAAGAAAATACCAACTAAACCAAGTAAAACAACTGGATTTGCTAAGTTTCCTAATGCAACAAAGGTTGCTGGATCAGAAACGATGATTCCTGCATTTTTTAATCCAATAAATGCGATAAAAAATCCAATACCTGCACCAATCGCAAATTTTAAATCTCTTGGGATGGCATTAATTATGAGTTTTCTAAGACCTGTTAAACTCACAATTAAAAATAAAACCCCAGATACTAAAACTGCTGCTAGTGCTTCTTCCCATGTAAATCCTAGACCCAAAACAATAGTATAAGTAAAAAATGCATTAATACCCATACCAGATGCGAGAGCTATTGGGACCTTCCCTAAAAATCCCATTAAAATGGTTGCGAATCCAGCAGCAAGTGCTGTTGCAACAAATACACCTGGCTGACTCATCCCTGTGTTCGCCAACATAAAACTATTGACTGGTAAAATGTATACCATTGCTAAAAAGGTAACAATCCCACCAATGACTTCGGTCGTGATGTTTGAACCACGTACCTTAATGTGAAAAAACTTGTCGAGAAACTCCATGTTCTCCTCCTTTTGATTTTTATCTTCAAAAAATCAAAAAACAAAAAACCACATAGTAACCTATGTGGTTGATTAAACACAAAAAAACATGCTCAATCGTAGTCGTGTCATTCACGGTAACACGGTAGAAACTTGACTGCCACATCCAGTCGATTATACGATTTATTGAAGATACTTATATTGTAGTCAAAGTCTTTTAATAAAGCAATACTTTTTTTGTAAATTATAATTTTAATCTCTTGTAAATATATCTCTTGTATACACTTTATTTAAAACATCCTTTAAATCATCACTCATTCGGTTCGCGATGATCACATCACACGATGCTTTAAAATACGCCAAATCATGGGTCACTTCACTTTTAAAAAATGATGTTTCTTCCATGTTTGGTTCATAAATCATGATGTCAACGGCTTTTGCATTCAAACGTTTCATGACGCCTAATATTGCGCTTTCTCTAAAATTATCAGACGCTGTTTTCATCGTTAAACGGTAAATACCAACGCGTTTTGGTTGTCGTTTTAACACCATGTTCGCGATATGGTCTTTTCTCGTGGTATTTGAATCAACAATGGCTTGAATCATGTGTTGTGGCACATCTTGATAATTTGCGAGTAGTTGTTTTGTGTCTTTTGGTAAGCAGTATCCACCATATCCAAAAGACGGATTGTTGTAGTAATTACCAATTCTTGGATCGAGTGACACACCTTCAATAATTTGAGAAGCATTCATTGATTTTGATTCGGCAAATGAGTCTAATTCATTGAAAAATGCAATACGCATCGCGAGATATGTATTTGAAAATAACTTAATGGCTTCTGCTTCTTTTGGATGCGTTAATAAAACGGGTACATCATCTTTAATGGCAGCATCTTTTAAGATGTCACCAAACGTTGAAGCAGCTTTTGTTGTATCTCCTACAATGATTCTTGAAGGGTATAAATTATCGTAAAGTGCTTGACCTTCTCTTAAAAACTCTGGTGAAAACACAATGCGATTTGATTTAAATGTGTCTCTTAATTGGTCGACATGTCCAACAGGAATCGTTGATTTAATAATAATGGTGTGACCAAATCCTAAAGATAAAAGCGTTTCAATCGTATCATCAACAAGATGGGTATCAAAAAAATTCGACTCTGCATCGTAATTCGTTGGTAAAGCTAAAATCACGTAATCACTTTGCAAGAGATCGCGGATATCATGTGTAAGTTTAAGCGTATGGTCAGCCATCGCTTTTTCTATATATACATCTCTTAAAGGTGATTGATGTGTTGAGATTAACGCTAATTTATTTTGATCTACATCTAAGCATGTCACGTCATGTTTCTTATCTAAGAGTAGTGCCATGCTTAACCCCACATACCCTAATCCGATGATTCCTAATTGCATAGAAACCTCTTTGCTTTCACTTTAATATTCAAGTTGATAGAGTGCTAATAAACGATTAAATATAACATGCCAATGCTTTGATTTAGCATGGTCAAGACCATTATTTCTCATTTGGATATAATGATTTAAATCTTCATAATACATCAGCATATGCTTTTGATAAGATGCTGGGGTTTGTAATTCAGCAATCATTCCGTTATGTAAGTTTTTAACGTTTTCTAGCACACCACCTTGATTCGCGACAATAACAGGCAATCCAGAAGCCATGGCCTCTAAAACGACATTTCCTAATGTTTCAGTTGCAGATGGGAACACAAAAACATCACTTGATGCATAGATTTTAGAAAGCTCTTCACCTGTTTTATATCCTAAAAAATGAACATTAGGAAATTTTTGTTTCCATGTATCGTATTTCGGGCCATTCCCTACAACTAAAAACTCTGTTCTAGGATGTTTGAACTTTATATCTTGAAACGCCTTTAGTGCGATATCTAGTGACTTTTCACCAGAAACCCTGCCGACATATAAGTAAATGAATGGTTGACTACCAAATTGTTGTCTAAAAGACTCATCTCTTTTTACAGGTGAAAATTGATCTGTGTAAATACCTCTGCCAAACACACTAGTTTGTTCTATTCCTAATGTGTGTAAATAATTTTGGGTATCTCTTGATGGACAACTTGTAATATTGGCTTTTTTATGAAACCATTTGACGTATTGTTTTAATGGATAAGATAAAAATCCTAAATGCATGTATTTTAAATAGCTTACAAAGTGCGTAGAGTAGTTCGAAAAAATAGGTATATTTCGCTTTTGACCATATTTTAAGCCTTGAATACCAATAGAAAATTCTGTCATCACATGAATCACAGTTGGATCAAAATCATCTAACCAAGTAAATAATTTACGTTGATTAGGTATCGCTACTTTAGCTTCTTTATAAAACAAAAATGGAATGCTTTTTACTCTGATGATGTTATATCCCACTTCTTTATCAATCATCTTATCTTTATATTTTGGACTCACAAGTACGTAAGGAATATGATGATCATCTAAATACTTCATGTAATGATAAATTGTATTTGAAACACCATTGATTTGAGGGTAGTATGTATCTGTAAAAATAGCTACTCTTGTAGGTTTTTCAATGACTTCTAATGTTTTTTTGTAAGGCGGTTTCACATGGTTTAAAACGATTCTTGTAAAGCGATAGACGATTGACACTGCTCGTTGAAAATCTTTAACCATTGAAATCTCAGGCGTCCTCATGTGCGTATCAATGAATATGAGCATTTCTTCAATTAAACCGTCGACGGTCATCGTTTTAAAGATGGTCGTATCAATCATTGTTAAATGTTTCGTTTGTTTTTGTAATTGTTGTTCATATCTTACATGCACACCAATGTTTTTTCTGTTGTAGTAAGGATTGGAATGATACGAACATAAATAATCTGCCAAAAAGTGTGATACGATTCCAAGTTTAAAACCACGCTCATAGCGTGACATCTTTTTTGTTGTTAATTCAACCATCAAATCTCTTACAACACCTAATGTGGATTCAATTTGATGTTTCATCATACGGTAACTTAGATCTAGATCTGGATGATTCGACCCTTTGATAAATTCTGACCTGGATATCAATTCAATCGCTTCTTGTGTCAATGATTCAATGACCAAGTTAGCGATTTGAACATGTGTTTGATAGATCATTTAATCCCCTTTTCATCATATTATATATTTTTAAATGAAAACATTGTGTAAATGGTTTGCTAATTAATGTAAAAAAGAGATGATTCCAAATGAGCATATAAATCAATAGTTTTTCACGAGGTTTTCTCGTATGTTACAATAGATTGAGGTGTCTCATGAAACATGAATGGCGTAAACACGAAAAAACTCAATACTTACCAAAAAGTACTCCCGAAATTATCCATTTAAATGCGATGAATTATTTAACAATCCAAGGAGAAGGTAACCCAAATGGTTCACTATTCCAACATCATGTTAAAGCGCTCTATGCGTTATCTTATGGGATTAAAATGACCTTAAAACAAACAACACACAACTCAAATTACATGGATTACACTGTGTATCCTCTAGAAGCGACTTGGTCATTAAATGAACAAGGTATCGAAAAATATGCTAAAGGTGTTCCGATTACATCATTAAAAGATAATTTTAAATACAAACTCATGATTCGACAACCTGATTTCGTAACTCAATACGATGTTGATATGATTCAAAAAAAAGTATTTGAAAAAAAACAAGACGATGCAATTAAGCATATCTTGTTTGAACAAATGAATGAGACGATTCAATGTCAAATGATGCCTATCGGTTCATATGATGATGAAACACAGTCATTTAAAAAGATGGACATTTACATCAAATCGTTAGGCTACCAAAGAATGTCATATGATCATCATGAAATTTATATCTCAGATCCAAGAAAAACATTGATTGATCGTTTAAAAACCGTATTAAGAATCCAAATCCAAAAGAGGGTATTATGAAAAAAACGTTTATACTTATCATATTGTTATTTTTAACATCTTGTGATTCTGTCATCACCGATGAGCCAATCATTGATGTAGAACCAACCGATTATGAACTTTACAGTACACCTAATTGTGATATTTATGATGAATCCTGTGACGAGGCTGTACAAACATTACTTGATTCGTTAACACTAGATGAAAAACTAGGTCAAATGATTCAAGGTGAACGTGCCTATGTGACACCAGAGGATGTGAAAACATACAATTTAGGTTCTGTTTTAGCAGGAGGAGGATCACATCCAAATGATTATACTGATACATATCAAGATTGGTATGACATGGTGATGGATTATCAAAATGCTGCTGTTACCTCTTCATCTGGAATACCGATCATCTTTGGAACAGATGCCGTCCATGGTCACAACAATGTCTATGATATGACGATATTCCCACATCAAATCAATTTAGGTGCGGCAAGAAATGAATCTTTAGTCTATGATATTTCTAAAGCAACAGCACATCAACTATTATCAACTGGTATCACTTGGAATTTCGCGCCATCTCTATCGGTTGTTCAAAACATCGGATGGGGTAGAACGTATGAAGGATATAGTGAACATCCATCGATTCACCAAATGCTTACTGCTTCAGCGATTCAAGGGTATCAAGAGTATGGTGTCGTGGCAACTGCAAAACATTTCTTTGGTGATGGTGGGACCAATGGTGTAGACCAAGGTAATGCCATCATGGAAGATCAACAGACGATTGATATGCATTTATCACCTTACGTTGAAGCCGTTGATGCTGGTGTGAAAACAATTATGGCATCTTATAACAGCGTCAATGGCATTAAAATGCACGGGTATGAATATTGGATTCAAGACATCTTAAAAGATAACATGGGATTTAAAGGGTTCATCATTAGTGACTGGAACGCCATTCATCAATTACCTGGTAGCTTTTATGATCAAGTCGTTTCTTCAGTGAATGCTGGTGTAGATATGCTCATGGAGCCAACGGATTGGTTACAAGCACTAGACATACTGAAACAAGCGGTGTCTAATCAAGATATTACTATAGCACGTATTGATGATGCGGTTTCAAGAATACTCGCTGTAAAACTTTCCACAAATTTAATATCTGATCCAACATTTCAATTAGACTATACCGATGCACTTCAACTAGAACACGAAGCACTTGCAAGACAAGCAGTAAGAGAATCCATGGTGCTCCTTAAACATGAACATAACACATTACCGTTATTAAATACTACTAAAGTTTTTATTACAGGTCCTGCAGCAGATCACATAGGCTATATGTCTGGAGGATGGACCACATTCTGGCAAGGCAATGACAATGCTGACATCGGTGTCGGCACATCACTTTTAGATGGTTTATCACCTTATGTCGATATCACATCATATGATGATGCAGACACGATAATCATTGCACTCACTGAAACCCCTTATGCTGAAGGGTATGGTGATCAAGGTAATCCTACACTTACGTCAGGCAATGCACACCCACAAAATATGGATGCATTAAATACTGCGATACAAGCAAAAGCTAACGGAAAACAAGTCATCGCAATTCTTTTTAGTGGAAGACCACTCATTTTAGATCAATACATGAATTATTTTGATGTCTTGGTTGCTGCATTCTTGCCAGGTTCTGAAGGCGGTTCAGGACTCGCTGATGTATTAACTGGGAGGTATCCCTTCACTGGAAAACTTCCATATACATGGCCTAAAGATGCGTCACAATTAGGATATGTATCAACCATGACCAATTATGATACACAAACACCTTTATTTCCTTTTAATTTTGGATTAACATTGACAATTGATTGAACAAATTAATAAAAGCATATATAATACTTATGGTATGAAGAAAGAGGGATTTTATGACATATGATATTGGACTCATCGGCATTGCTGTGATGGGTGAAAACTTAGCACTTAATATGATGAATCACGGATACTCTGTGGTTGTTTCATCACGTAAACAAGACACGATTGATACATTTTTAAATGGACGCGCAAAAGGTAAACAAGTCTTTGGTACAACAGATATGAAAACACTTGTGTCCATGCTGAAAACACCAAGAAAAGTGATGCTCATGATTAAAGCTGGTAAACCTGTCGATATGGTTATCGATCAACTTATTCCTTTACTTGAAAAAGGAGATATCATTATTGATGGTGGAAATTCCAACTATTTTGATACGACAAGAAGGACCGAGTATTTAAAAGAAAAAGGCTTACTATTTGTTGGTACTGGTGTATCCGGCGGCGAGGAAGGTGCTTTATTAGGACCATCGATGATGCCAGGTGGAAATGCACTCGCATGGCCACATGTCAAACCTATATTTCAAGCTATCGCAGCCAAAGTGAATGACGTGCCGTGTTGTGATTGGGTTGGTGAAAATGGTGCGGGTCATTTTGTTAAAATGGTTCATAATGGTATTGAATACGGTGATATCCAACTCATTACTGAAGCGTACCATATTATGAAAACCTATTTAAATATGTCCAATGATGAGATGGCAAAAACATTTAAAGCTTGGAATCAAACTGAACTTGATAGTTACTTAATTGAAATTACTGCTGACATCTTAGCATACAAAGAAAACGGTGAACACTTAATCGATAAAGTGTTAGATACTGCAGGTCAAAAAGGAACGGGTAAATGGACAGCAAGCGCTGCACTTGATCACGGGACACCACTCACACTCATAGCTGAATCTGTATTTTCAAGATTTTTATCTGCTCAAAAAGATGAACGTGTTGAAGCAGAAAAACATTATCCTAAAACATATCCAGCATTTAATGGAGCTAAAAAAGTTTTTTTAGAATCACTTAAAAAAGCACTCTACGCTGCGAAAATCCTATCCTATACACAAGGATATGCACTCATGAAAGCTGCTGCGAATGATTTTGGATGGCAATTAAATTACGGTGGTATTGCACTCATGTGGCGAGGTGGTTGTATCATCCGTTCGATCTTTTTAGATAAAATCAAAGATGCCTTTGATAAAAACCCAAATTTAAATAATTTACTCTTAGATGACTATTTCAAAGCATCCATGGATGATCACATCCCTAGTTTAAGACATATCTTATCTACGGCAATACAATCAGGTATTCCAGTGCCGACGATGTCTGCTGCGCTCTCATACTTTGATGGCTATACAACAGGTAGACTTCCTGCGAACTTGCTTCAAGCACAACGTGATTACTTTGGTGCACATACGTACGAAAGAACAGACAAACCAAGAGGAGAATTTTTCCATACAAACTGGACAGGACGTGGTGGAAACACTTCTTCTACTACATATAATGTCTAAATCACTACTTAAAAAAATACTGATTTATTTATTAGGGATTACACTCGTTGGTTTGGGTGTCAATATCCTCATTAGGTCAAACTTAGGTGCTGGTTCATGGGATGCAGTCAATGATAATTTTAGATCACTGACCGGTATTACATTAGGTACTGCATCGTTTTCTATCAATTTAATGATTTTGACGATGATCATGCTTTACCGCAAACGTCTGAGCTATCTTATGACGATCTTGCCGATATTTGGAAGCGCACTTGTGATGGATATTTGGGATATATTACTTTTTGGTTCGTGGGAACCAAATATATTATTCCTTAGATTACTTTCATTTGTAATAGGATTATTTGTTTTACCTTTAGGCTTAAGTTTAATTATTGTGACGAAGTTTCCGGCCATGGTCTTTGATGAATTCACGTTTATCATGATGGAAATCTTTAACGTAAAAAGCTTTATGAAAGTGCGTTGGGGCATAGAAGTATTCGCGATGATCCTTGCAACAATTTTTGGTTTTTTAGCAAGTATAGGCTTTGGATCGGTCAACATGGGCACACTACTCATTAGTCTTACCATTGGTCCACTGATTCAGTGGTATTTAAAAACAATGAACTATACATAAAAAAAGCACCTATAGAGGTGCTTTTAATTTAATCTCATTGTTAATAATAGCTCTTCGTAAACAATTTCTCCGGTATTTACAAATCCACATGATTCATAAAATACTTTTGGCATATCGTTTGTTGGTACGACTGAAACATAAAGTGTTTTGATGCCTCTTTGTTTTTCGATATTAATGATTTGTTTGATGGCTGACTTACCATAACCTTGTTGTTGATGATCCTTTGCAATCATGAAACGCCATATATAACTCACCGGTTTGTCTTCTTCTACGACATCATGTAATGCTTTTTTTAATTGGATAAATCCTACAAGCGTATCACCATGATAAATAGCTCTTACAAAAGCATTATCGCCTTCAGCATAGGCTTGCGCGAGTGAAATTTCATTAGGTGCAACTTGTTTTTGTTGAACGTCATCTAATGTTTTTGATAATTTGATGACATCAATCACATTATCTGAAGTGACTGGTTTAAGCAAAATCATCTGCTTCTATCCCTGGGACTGGATTTGGATTGAGTTCATAATAAAATTCTACATAACTTTGTGTGATATAAGGAATGACATATAAAAATCCTATAAAGAATGTCAAGATCGGAAGAGCGTCGTGTAGGGAAAGAGTGTCAGACCAAGTGTAGAT
>JBMTKL010000024.1:0-9119 GCA_049439405.1 Acholeplasmataceae bacterium
CACTTCCTGGGTAATATAAAAAAAAGTCTTTCATGTCAACATGAAAGACAAAAATATCTTTACGTAATTTTTAGGTTTATCAATGAATAGTGCATGACCACAATATCATAGGTGATTCTAGTTGAATTCTTTATTCCTTTAACATTATCTATGATTATTTGTTCTGATGTTGTTTTATCATTTTTATCCCGATTGTGTAATGTTGGTATTAGGATGTTGTGCATGGTATATTGAGTTTTAGTATATAAAGAATCTTCATCACTCATATTTTGATTAGCTGATGCCCAATCAGCATCAACAATTTTTCTTTGTTTGAGCGTTGCAGAATACCATCTTTTTTCCCTCATCTTATGTTAGTTTTTGATGTGTAAAATGAGTGTGTCGTATAAGTATTTAATACCCTCATAATACTGCTTTTTTAATGCAATTAACACAGGTGCGACTTGCACTGGATCAAATGCCATTGCTTCTTTATTTTCATAAAATTGAATGTTTATGAGTTTACTATTACTATCTTTTTAAAATGATGACTGTACCCATTTCGCCACCTATACATAAACTTGCAAGTCCGTACGCAACATCTCTTTTGATCATTTCATTGTACTTTGAATATCTTTTTTAATACTTGTGATCCAAATTGTCTTGGATGCAACTCAAATAATGAACCTAGATAACTTCCTATCGGACTTCATTTTGCATCAATAATATATACTTTATCCATTCTGTTGCCTCGTAAAAAGTTTACATCTTTCATAACATCTCTTCTTTACGTCTTTAGAAAGAAATGAAATTCATCATTTCGTTTCTTAATATAATTAATTGTGCATGTTATTTTATATATATCATATTTAAAAATGTAAGCGTTGTCAATTTCATTATGAATAATTGTTCATATTTTTTGTTTTTTTGTTATAATACAAATACGAGGTATACTAATGACAGAACCTTTTCGTTATCCAAAAAGCAAACAAGGACAAAAAACGTTTCAAAAAATTGTCGAAACAGCAAGAAAATTATTCGCGAATCAAGGCTATCAAGTGACTTCAATCAATGAAATCATTGCAGAATCAAATATTGCAGCAGGTACTTTTTACTTATATTTCAAAGATAAACTTGCAGTTTACCGTTATTTACTTGATGAATATCGGCATAACATTAAAAAAACTATTTTTGAAGCCATTCAAGAACAATCGTCACATCAAGAAAAAGAAAGTCTTGGTATTAAAGCTTTTTTAAGTTATGCATTGTCAGATCCTTTATCTTACAAAATTATTTGGGAATCCATGTTTATCGATTATGATTTATTTAAACAATATTACGATACTTTCTCTAAAGATTATATGCGACAATTAAACGCATCAGGAACTGAAATCAATACCCTCATTGATACTCAATCATTATCTTTCATGTTAATGGGTATCGCTAATTTCGTTGGTTTACAAGTATTATTTAAAGACAGTTGTACAGAAAAGGACTTAGATTATCTTACCGAGCAAATCATGATCATGCTCACGAAAGGTATGTTTGCATAAAAAAAAGACACTGATTTAGTGTCTTTTTTATTCAACTTCATGTGGACAAGTACTTATTCCTAAAAGTTTGTATATCCCGCAAAATGATGTCACGACTGTGAAAATCAGTAATGCTGGTAAGATGAGCAATACATATATTTCTAATGAAATGGATACTGCTGCAACAATGATTGCTAATAACAATCTTACGATACGATCGATGGATCCCATATTAGTTTCAAACATGATGTCCTCCTTAGGCAATATGACATGCTTTTTTGTTTAAAAGACTGCAACTTAAATGTTCTGTCATCGTTTCACCAAGTTCATACCTTGATGTATATACGAGCGTTGCTTTAGCTTCTATTAAATAATCTCCAACAGTTTGGTCTGTCCCCAATAATGCTGAGGCTAAAATTTGATCAATGACTGTTTGTTTCCATTTTGGATATAATGTACCCAGTGCAGTGATTTGTTTTGCGATTGTGTTGGCATGTGTCTCATCGCCACCGTCTAAAATAACGACTGTCACAGATTTATGATTGTAGTGCTGATACATTCCAAAATGTTGTGAAGCACTTTTTACAACAGATTCAAATCGATTAATTTTGACATGCTCTCCAATAAGTGTTTCTAATTGAATACGTTGATCGTCTACTGTCGTATCTCGCATTTCAAGTGACATAACAGTACCCAAAGATGTTTTTGGATTTTCCATCAATACATATCCTAGTGATTCAACAAATGATATGAATGCAGGATGTGTTTGAACAAAATCGGTCATCGCATTCACTTCATATAAAATGTCAGTATCGTCTTTGGCATTCACCACAACCATACCTTTTTTTCCTTCTTGATCATGTACGTCTTCTTGTCTGAATTGTTTTAAATATGTTAAAGCGGACTCATAATCATGTTCTTTTTCAACAGCTTCTTTGATGAGTACCATTGATAAACCGGTTTCTTGACGTAGTTTCTTAATGCGTTCAATTGGTGTCATATTTCATCTCCAAATAAAGATAGTTGCTTCATGGTTTTATATGGTGTTTTTTCTATAAGTTGTTGCCATTTCGATGCTCGACCTTTACCAAGAGGTCTAATTTTTCCTTCATCTCTTAATCTAGCTAACGTTCTATCAATGGTCGCACCACTTACTGTAGGATGCTTAGCACGTAAATCACTTTTCTTAAATACCTCAGGTAATTTATAAATGGTATTTTCAATAGAGTCTGTTTTATTGAGTTTAACTTCAAATTGATACTTGTGGGCTAATCTTTCAATGTCTTCATAACATAATGTTAACACATCTAAGATGATTTGTGTCATAAATTCTGTTTGCGCAAATCCACTGGACCAATAATAGGAGGCAGCAATTTCGGCTTGATGGAAGGCATCTTTATATTGAATAAAGTGCTTGAAAAAGGGAATATATTTCAGTGCACTAAAATGATGAAGGAGTAATCCGTAAAGCATAAATAGTCCGATGAGCTCATTATCAAATTTAAAAATATCTAAATTCATGAAGTCAACATAAAAATTAGAAAATAAATGCGGTAGTGGTAGATTTTTCTTTTTTAGTAAGCTTGTCATGACATCAACAAGTTTTTCAAGATCTTCTCGTTTGGAAATTTTCTTTTGATTTAAAAGTTTTTCACCTTCAATGACGGTCATGTTGTATTGATTTTTATCTAAATCTTTGAGTAACATTTTAGCGAGATCTGAAAACTCATTAGCGACTAAATCAAACTCATCAGTTTCGTGAAGCAATGTCACAACCCGTTTGATGTTTTTCATGCGTGTCTCAGTCTTGTTTTTAGGCGTCAAATCTTTTTTTATAAATGACTGTAAACGTGCATCCGTCACATCAAAGTTTAACATTTTAAAAACACATTCGATATTTTCTTCTAGTGTTTTTTTGTAAAAAGCTTCTTGATCACGTTTAAACAAATTATCATAATAAAATGTTTTACCTCTATATTCATATAAACGAAGTAGTGGTTGTAAAACGGTATTAGAAATTTGAATCCGGTCCATATTATCTAATGCGAACATTCAAAAACACTCCCTCCGATAAATTCTCTTAAAAGGGATTGATTAGGGACTAGTGTGTCATCAATGTCTACAATGTATTTTAAGAATTTTAATAAATAATTTGCTTTCATGAAATGTGGACTCGTTGGTTCAATCGCCGTAAGTCTTTTAATCGCATGTTTTTTTAACACTGCTAATTCATAAGTGAGTTCACTATTAAAAACGTAATCAGCGTGTTTTTGATGTTCATAAATCCACTTAAATTCGCCACGTCTTACTGACGCCCACATCGAAATCGTCTCTTCTGCTGAAGTATCTCTAAACACGAAATCTCTCACAATACGTCTTAATAAGCGTATATCTGATACTCGTATCGGAGTTTCACGATCGATATGTAACTGTGATTGTGGTGCAATATAAATAAAGTACTTTTGTGTTCTTGAAATGGATGCAGTGAGTCGTTCATTGAGGGCATGTATTCCCTCAATTAATATTACATCTTCATCTTGTAACTGAAGTTTTTCCCCTTCTTTTCTTTTTTTCGTGTGGAAATCAAAATGAGGCAAAGTTACTTCTTTCCTTTCAATCAAAGCTTTAAGATCTTGATTGAATTGAACGAGGTCTAAAGATTCAATATGCTCTAAATCTGGTGAACCATTATCTTGTCTTGGTACTTTTGAAGGTTCTAAATAATAATCATCAATGGATACGGTAACAGGATGAAGACCACGTGCTTGTAATTCAACTTGTAAACGTCTTGCAAATGTCGTTTTCCCAGAAGATGATGGACCAGCAATGGCAATCAACTTTAATGATTGATATTTTTTTGAAATATCTTCGGCTAACTCATATAACATGGCTGAATGTTTCGACTCGCTCATTTGTATTAGCGATACTGCTGAATGACAAGATGTTGCATAAACATTCATTTTGTCCAAGGTATCACCCTCAATAATCTTTGACCATTTTGCGACATTTTTCAGTGTGTTTTTATACGTTACTTCATCAACAAAAGGCGGTATTGAAGCATCAAATTCAGCTCTTGGGTATTGTAAGATAAAGCCATTGTTATATTTAAATATATGGTAATCTGTGATATATGATGTATTCGGTAGCATATATCCATATAAGTAATTCATGTAGTTGCCACATTGATAAACACGCGACACTTCATCATGTCGATAAGTAAAAATATGAGTCTTATGTTCCATATTTACTTTCTTGTATCGATTTAAAACCTCTTCCTTTTTGAGGGTGATACGTGTAATAGGTAACTCATCTTGAATTAATTTTTTAAGACCGCTATGCATTATATCCAATATCATATCATCACTATAAGAAGATTTGATGTCCATATAAATTGAACGAGAAATACTGTAATTAAATGTGACTTGAATACGTGAATCAAACTCATATAATACTTTTAGAATCATATAACGCAATGTTGTCTCATAAATTCTCATTGCTTGATCGACATGTAAGTCTAAAAAAGTGATATCATGTTTGCCTTCGACAACATAGTTTAATTCTCGCAATCGACCATCAACATTTGCACAAATCGCTTGAATTTGATGTTCATTCATGATCATCTCTAATGATTTAGGTTGCGTTGCTTGAATGGTTAACGTTTTCATTCCTCTTCCTCATCTTCGAACAATTTTAGACGATTCATTTTAACCGTTTGTTTTTTTGGAAGTGTTTCTTTTGGTAAAACTTCTTGAGATTTTGACATTTCTAGGGATGCAGTTTTCTTTTGATCATCATTTTCTTTTGAGGTTGACATTTCTTTGATTTCTTGAGGTTTTATGTCATCACTCGTCATTGATGTATCGTCCGCTGATGTGGACTTATTGACTTGATTTTCCTCTATGTTTAGTAACTCAAGATAAGTATCATGATATGCATCTTTTAATTCAAGATGAAAAAGACAATAAATTAACGATTCTTTTTTTGTTTTAAATAATGCTTTTCCAAACTTATTTGATTTTGACATGACGTCTTTTATCACATATGTATAGGTTTGCTTTGAACTATGGACGGTAATCGAGTGATCGTTTTGAATATGTTCAGGCATCGCTTTAGCAATAAGTGGAATATGTGGACTTGATTTTACAACTTCAATCCACTCATATCCTTTTCTGTTTCTTTTTGAAATATCGAGCTCATTGGTATCTAAAGTGATAAAATGACCTCTTGAACTCGTCACATGCATCATCTGATTCACATCAAATGTTGCAATTGTTGTCACAACATCTTTATCTCTAAGAGAGATACCTTTGACACCTCTAGCTGATAAACCGTAATACGGAATTTCGCTTCGATGATAATTTAACATGACACCATGTTTCGTCATGATAGAGACAAATTCACCTTCAGCTTTGATAACACGTGACAACGTATCACCTTGATCCAATTTCATTGCATTGGTAGTTTTTTGATATCTAACCATTTCAAATTGATCTAATGTCACGTGCTTAATTTGACCGAGATGCGTTACTAAAATCATGGATTGAGGCACTTTGAAATCATCAATTGCGAAAATATCAATAAATGTTTCACCATCTTCAAGTGGTACGATATTGCTGATGTAAATACCTAAATCTTTCCATTTTTGTTCATCAATTTTATAAATTGGTAAATAAATGAAGTTTCCTAAATTTGTAAAAATTAATAACGTTTGTAGTGTCGTATGTTCTTTTTCATACATGATCACGTCATGATCTTTCATACCAACGCTTTGTGACAATTGATAGCTCTTTAAATTTGACCGTTTGATGTACCCTTCTTTGGTGATACCAATCATGACATTTTCTTCGTTCACTAAATCTTTTTCATCGATTTTAATTGTTTCTATATCGGCTTCGATGACACTTCTTCGTTTCATTGAGATCAGTTTATCTGATGTTTTTAGTTCCTCAATAATCACTTGTGATAACGCCTCATCTGAGGATAAGATAGACTCTAAATATAAGATTTTTTCTTCTAAATCTTTTTGTTCTTGTTGTAGACTTAAAATATCAGTGTTTGAAAGTCTATATAATTGAAGCGTGACGATAGCCTCTGCTTGAACATCAGAAAATTGATGCGCATTCATGATCGCTTCTTTTGCTGTTTTTTTATTTTTTGATTGTCTAATTAAGGTAATAATTTCACTAATAATAGAAACCATTTGTATTAAACCCTCTACAATGTGTAGTCTTGTTTGGGCTTTTTTAAGGTCATAGTGAGAACGATTTGTAATGACATCTTTTTGATGATAAATGTATGTTTTTAAAATCGGAACAATGCCTACTTGAACTGGACGATGATTTAAAATAGCAACCATATTGTAATGATAGTTGACTTGTAAATCTGTATGCTTCAATAAATAATTGATGGCTAATTCTACATCTTTACCTTTTTTTAGTTCAATCGCAATTCTTAAGCCGTCTTTATCAGATTCATCACGAACTTCTTGAATGTCTTCAAACTTTTTATTGATGCGTAACATGTCAATGGATTTGACTAGTTCCGCTTTATTTATATCATATGGAATTTCATCAATCACAATTCTTGATTGATCTTTTTTCATCTCTTCAATATGATATTGTGAACGAATGACGACTTTTCCTGATCCAGTATCAAGCGCATTAAAAATACCTTCTTTACCCTGAACGAGTCCTCCGGTTGGAAAATCCGGTCCTTTGATAAATTTCATTAAGTCTTTCGTTTGTAATGTTTCATCCTTGATCAGTGCAATCGTCGCTTGAATGACTTCATGAACATTGTGTGGAGGGATTTTAGTTGCGTAACCAGCTGAGATTCCTGTAGCACCATTCACAAGTAAATTCGGAAATTTTGCTGGTAATACCGTTGGCTCAACTTCTTCGTCATCAAAGTTAGGGATAAAAGGGACCGTTCTGGAATTAATATCTTCTAATAGCATTTCTGCTGCTTTTGAAAGTCTTGCCTCAGTATAACGCATGGCAGCTGCAGTATCACCATCAATAGACCCGTTATTTCCATGCATATCTACAAGTGGTAAATGCATTTTAAAATCTTGAGATAATCTCACCATGGCATCATATATAGATGAATCACCATGGGGGTGATATTTACCCATGACTTCACCAGCAATTCTTGCAGATTTTTTGTATGGTTGTGTTGAACCCATACCCATTTGCTGCATCGCATATAATATTCTTCTTTGAACTGGTTTTAATCCATCTCTTGCGTCAGGCAAGGCACGTTCTTGAATAATATATTTTGAGTAGCGAGAAAAACGCTCTGAAATAATATCTTCAAAGTCTTCTTTAATTAATGCTTCTACAAACGTATCTAATACATCTTTTACGGCTTTTTTCTTAGACATCAGTGACTCCTAATGATGGATCAAAGTCATCAGTCATTTCGAAATCTACATGATCTTCTATCCATTCACGACGAGGTTTAACATCGTCCCCCATTAAGGTTGATAAATGCTTATCTGTTAAATTGACATCATCGATATGAACCTGTATGAGCTTACGGCTTTGTGGATTCATCGTTGTATCCCACAATTGATCAGCATTCATTTCACCTAAACCTTTGAATCGTTGGATTTGATAACTGTGTTTAGATAGAAGCCTTTTCAATTCTTCGTCACTCCAAGCATACTCAATATTTAATTTCTTATTTACTTTTCTTGTTAATTTATAAAATGGTGGTTGAGCAATATAAAGCATCCCAGATTCAATGAGTGGTCTCATAAATCTAAAGAAGAAAGTTAGTAACAACACTTGGATATGTGCACCATCGGTATCCGCATCTGTCATAATGATTACTTTAGAATACTGACATTTTTCAACATCAAAATTGATTCCAAAATCAGCACCTATCGTGTGAATAATCGTACCAATTTCCTCATTTTTTAAAATGGCGTCCAACGTTGCTTTTTCTGTGTTGATGACTTTCCCTCTAAGTGGTAAGATTGCTTGAAACAATCGATTTCGTCCTTGTTTTGCAGAGCCTCCTGCGGAGTCTCCCTCAACTAAAAAAAGTTCATTTTTGGACTTGTCTTTGCCTTGTGCAGGAGAAAGTTTTCCAGATAACGATATATCTTTTTTACTTTTTACTTTTCCAGTACGTGCTTCATCTCTAGCTTTTCGTGCTGCTTCTCTTGCTTTTTGAGCAAATTGAGCGCGTTCAATAATGTCATAGGCTATTTGCTTATTTTCTTCTAGGTATGTAAGCATATGTTGATACATAATAGATTCTGTGGCACCTCTAGCATCAGGTGTCCCTAATTTCCCTTTTGTTTGACCTTCAAATTCTAAGAGGTCTTCTGGAATTCTTAAAGATAAAACAGTCGTTAGACCTTCTCTAATATCTGTACCTTCAAGGTTACTATCTTTTTCTTTAATGAGTTGATATTTTCTTGCATAATCATTCATTGCCCGTGTCAATGCAGATCTAAAACCACTTTCATGCGTTCCACCATCTTTGGTTCGAACATTATTAACAAACGAAAACATTTGATCTGAATATCCTTTTGAGAATTGAAATGCTATTTCAACTTCTATTGCATGTTTATTTTTCGTTTGGGTGTATTCACCTTCG
>JBMTKL010000025.1:0-8907 GCA_049439405.1 Acholeplasmataceae bacterium
AATTTTTACCTTGATAACGTCTAATTGGAAGTTGTGCTTTATTTCTGTATTCAAAAGGCTTTCTAGTGATATCATAGTCTAGAACAAGTGACTCATCAAAAGATGCATCCATATATTTTTTTAAAGACTGAATTAAATGCTGTTTTTTGTAGTAAAGACCATCACTATAGTTGATATGTTGTAAATCACAACCGCCACATGATGCAAAATATGGACATTTAGGATTAATTCTTTCTCTTGCTGGTTTAATAATGTGTTCAAGTGATGCTTTCATCATTTTTTGGTTTTCATAGTGTATTGTGACTTCGACTGTCTCATGTGGAAGTGCTTGATCCACAAAAACAGGCTTTTTATTTAAAAAGCCAATCCCTTCACCATTAACACCTATTTTTTTAATATCAATTGTTTCAGTATGTTTCATATATTTATTATATAATAAAAAACCGCATTTTCATGCGGCTATTTTTATTTTGATAGTCTAACTGTATCTCTTGCAATCATGACTTCTTCGTTCGTTGGAATGACAAAAGCTTTAACTTTTGAAGCATCCGTTGAGATTTCAACTTCGCCTCGTGTATTGTTTTTTTCTTCATCTAAATAAATGCCTAATGCACTTAACCTTTTCATGACATCAGCTCTTACGATAGGTGCATTCTCGCCAATCCCTGCTGTGAATACGATCGCATCTAATCCTCCTAATAAAACAAAATAAGATCCGATATAGTCACAAATACGTTTAACTTGAACGAAATGTGCCAAACTCGCTCTGTAATCGCCTTCTAACATCTTATCAACGATATCTCTAGAATCACTTGAATAGCCAGATAGTCCTAAATACCCTGATTTTTTATTGAGAGCAGTCGTGATGTCATCCACACTCATATCCGTGTTGTTTTTCATATATTCAAGTAATGCTGGATCAACATTTCCACTTCTTGTTCCCATTGGAACACCTTCAAGTGGCGTTAATCCCATGGTTGTATCGATTGACTGATTACCATCGACTGCGCACAATGATACACCATTACCCATGTGCATGACAATGACTTTTGCATCATCTTTATTGAGTAATTTTCTCGCTTCTTGACTGACGTATTGATGTGATGTACCATGAAACCCGTATTTTCTTACGCCATACTTCTCGTACCATTCATAAGGAACGGCATATAAATAATTGATTTCTGGCATCGTTTGATGAAATGTTGTATCAAATACTGCCACATGTGGAACATCAGGTAATAACGCTATAAAAGCTTTGATTCCTGTTAAGTTTGCTGGATTATGAAGCGGTGCTAAAGGTGATAGTGATTCTATGGTCTGAATGACCTCATCATTGAGTAAGGCACTATCTTTAAAAACTTCTCCACCTTGCACAACACGGTGACCCACACCATCAATTTCGTCCATGGTCTCTATGATTTCATGATTGATGAGCCCTTCAATGAGTAACTCGACTGCAACTTTGTGGTCTTCAATTGGCTTTGTTACATTGACTTTTTCACCTTTTACTTTGATTGTAAAAACTGATTCATCAAAACCAATACGTTCAACAATTCCCGATGTTAAAACGGTTTCTTCTGGCATTAATAGTAATTGAAATTTAAGGGATGAACTCCCTGCATTGACAGATAAGATTTTCATGTGTCACCTCTTGTAATATTGTATATGATTTTTATAGTTTTTTCAATCAAATATGAACAATTATTCGTCTTTTTTAAATTAAGTATCCATAGATCGCTATAAATTGCAATATTGTTGCTGTACCGGTAAAAATATGCCATACAAAATGAAAGTATTTTTTATGTGATAACACATAAAAAAATACACCTAAAGTATAGCTAATGCCACCAAGTAAAATATAAATAAATGCTTCTCTTGAGTAATTCATTAATGCCGTGATGAAAATTAAACTGCTCCAACCCATCAGTAAATAAATGATGAGATGAATCGTTTTAAATCGTTTAATCCAAATGGCTTTGAATACAGTCCCAACTGAAATGAGTATCCATTGAATGATGAGCATAAGTACACCTAAAGACATGCTACCTAAAAATGGTTCTTGTAAAGCAGGAATCAAAAGTAATGCGGGTGCAAACGATCCTCCAATTAAAATATAAATAGAAATATGATCCATTCTTTTGAATACTCGTTTTGCTTTAGGGTTTGAAAGTGCATGATATAACGTACTCATCGTATAAAGCATCACAATAGACAATCCAAATATCACTGAAGCCACATATGCTCTTAATGTTGTCGCTTTCAACAAAAGGAGTATTAAAGCAACAAGTCCAAATAATCCCATCACACCATGAGAAATACTATTGGCGATTTCTTCACCTATAGATTGTTGTCTTTTCTTCATGTCGTCTCCTTAAATTGGTCCAAAAAGTCTTTTCCTTTATGCGTTTCTGGTTCATGATCAATACATCCTGGAAACCCATATTGACGCATTGCATCAAATGCCGCAATCGCTACAGCGTTGGATAAATTAATACTTCTTACTTTATCTGTCGTTGGCAATCTAAAAGTATGTTCTAAGTGCTGTGCTAATATTTTTTTATCAACACCTGTTGATTCTTTACCAAAAATCAAATAAACCAATGAAATATCTTTAGGATAATTCATATGTTCATAACTTTTTTTGCCATAGCGCGATAAAAAATAATAGTTTCCAACATTAGCTTTACTAAATTCATCATAGTTTTCATATGTGAAATAGGTTAAGTCTTTCACATAATCTAATGCACTTCTTTTGAGTGTTCTTTCTGATAATTCAAACCCAAAAGGTTTTATCAAATGAAGTGTAGCGCCTAATGCGACACACGTTCTCATGATATTTCCTGTATTTTGTGGAATTTCGGGTTCAAATAATACAATATTAAGCATCTAGTCTCACCTTTATTTCAAAATTTATTTTTGTTTCAAAATAATACCCAATTGGAATGATAAGTACATTAGAAATCATCATTGCAATATAAATTCCCTCATAACTCCCTGTAGAAAATATCAGCATATATAAAAAGATGAGCGGAATTCTTAGTCCCCATAAACGTATGAGTGATAATATCATGGTGTATCTTGACATCCCTACGCCATTATATAAGGATATAAACGACTGAAACATCGCCATAAATGGTTGTGTCATTAATAACCAAAATACAAATTCAGATCCTATTTTAAAACTTTCTGATGTATTCGTTCCAAGTATAAATGAAATCGCGTAATTTCTAAACGGTAATACAACAAGTACACCAGCAATCATGATAGAAATGGATACGCTTCTCATGATTTGGAAACTCTTCTTCGCCCTTTCAGGCTGTTTATGACCGATATTCATCCCAACATATGTTGCATTGACTTGCCCTAAAGCGACCACTGGATATAGTAAAAGCATCGTGATTCTCGCAGCGACACTAACTCCACTCGAAACGGCAACGCCGTAAGATAAGATTAAACTTTGAATAATAATAAACCCGAAAGCTGTCATGCCTTGACCAAATGCAGCTGGAAATGCAAACGTATAAACATCTTTAATTGAAGCTTTGTCTGGCCACATATCTTTAAGTGAAATCGTGATATGTTTTTGAGAATAAAACAAATCAATAATGATAAACGGTGTAATTAATACATTAGCGATCACGGTTGCGAGTGCAGCACCGACAACACCTACGTTTAATACAGCAACAAATAACCATGTCAGTATGATATTTAACACAATGCCAATACTATTTAATATGACTGGTTTTAGTGTTTCACCTTGTGCTTGTCTAATGGCTTGATAAACAATAAACATAAAGACAAATACAAGATCAAATGCTCTTACAAAAAAATATTCTGAAGCAAACGCTAATGCTTCATCTCTCGCACCCATCGCATAAGCAAATAAATGATAGTCAAATACTTTATCAGAAACCAATACCAAAAAGGCAATAACCAATAGTGCAATAAAGATACCGATAAAAAATAATTTCGATGCATATCGTCTCGCCAGCGCATCTTTTTGAGCACCGATATATTGACTGACAATCGCTACTGTTCCTATAGATAAGCCAATTCCCAAGGATATAAATAGAAAATTTACAGGAAAATATATATTAAGTGCTGTTAACGCAGAATCAAGCTCAACTTGATTATACCCAGGCATTCTTGCGACAAAAATCGCATCCACCATATCATGGAGCGATTTCATTAAATTATTTAAGAAAATTGGAATCGCGATCAACACTAATCCCTTTAATATTGAAGGATCATGTAATACTCGTTCTATATTTTTCGTTTGCATTTATTTTTTGTATTTCTCAATCATCGTTGTCTTTAAATCATATAACGCTTTAGAGTAATCAACATAATACTCTTGTGGATTTTCTAGTCTTTTGACTTGTTTCCAAAATTTATTTAGTTCTTCTTCTCTATATTTTTTAATATCATGAATTGATGGTGCATGATAAATATATTCACCTTTGATGAATATCGGTTGAAGTAAAGGTTTGATCTCGAAGTTTTCAATCCATTGATTTTTAAATGGGTAAATAGGATCAAAAAGCAAGTATGGTTCATTAGTATCAATGACTTCATCAAAAAGTGTAATGACATCTGCTTTTGCCATCCCATCTTTATACATACGATAGACTTGTTTAAATCCAGGCAATGTCGTTTTTATAGGGTTTTCTGAAAGTTTTATTTTTGGTTCTAATACACCATTATCAGCATATGCAACGAGTTTAAAAACGCCACCAAAGACGGATTCACTTTTTGCCGTTACGAGACGCTCGCCAACGCCAAATGCATTAATTTGTGCTCCTTGATATATTAAATCTCTGATGAGAAACTCATCAAGAGAATTTGAAACAGTAATGGTTACATCGTTTAAACCAGCATCATCCAACATCTCTCTAGCTTTTATCGATAAGTATGCTAAATCACCACTATCTAAGCGTATCCCTTTAAGTCTTTTACCCATAGGTTCTAATACTTCTTTATGGACTTTAATTGCGTTAGGTACACCTGATTTAAGCGTATGATACGTGTCAACAAGTAATACAGCTTGATCAGGATAAGATAATGCATATGCTTTGAAGGCTTCATATTCATTCGGATAGCTTTGGACAAAAGAGTGTGCCATCGTCCCTAATGCTGGTATCCCGTATTTATAATCAGCATATGTGTTAGATGTACCTACAGCACCAGCAATATAAGCTGCTCTCGCACCATAAATGGATGCATCATATCCATGTGCACGTCTTGCACCAAATTCTAACACTGCTCTACCTTGTGCGGCTTGTACGATTCTAGATGATTTGGTCGCAATTAAAGATTGATGATTAATCGTTAATAATATCATGGTCTCAACAAGTTGACATTGAATAATCGGACCTTTGACAACTATAATTGGTTCATTAGGAAAAATAGGAGTCCCTTCTTCCATCGAATACACATCGCAAGTAAACTTAAATGTTTTTAAATAGTTTAAAAACCCATCATCAAAAAGCTTTTTTGTTTTCAAGTAGTCAATTTCTTTTTGTGAAAACGATAGATCTTTTAAATAATCGATGACTTGTTCGAGTCCGGCAAAAATAGCGTATCCCCCATGATCAGGAACAGCTCTAAAAAAGACATCAAAAACTGCCTCATTTTCGTGGTTATTTTGTTTAAAATAACCATTTGCCATTGTAAGTTCGTAAAAGTCCATTAATAAGTTTAAATCTCTCATGTTTACCTCTCACAATATTGTAACATGATATCATTTTTTTTGGTAATATAGTTATGAGGACTTATACCATGAAAATTTTATTATCCCCAGCAAAACTTCTTAATTTGGATGCTTCTTTTTCAGAAAAGCAACCTGTATTTTTACATGAGGCTACACAACTAAAAAAAGCATTAAAATCAATGTCATTAAAAAAAACTGAAATGTTTTTTAAACTATCACATCAATCAGCATTACTCACTCAATCATATTATGCAAATGATCAACATTATAAAGCCTTAGAACTGTTTTCAGGTATTGCATTTAAAACATTTCATGATCAGTCTCAAAATGTTTCTTATGATGATTTATATATTTTATCTGGACTTTACGGAATCATACAAGCTGAAGATGGTATTTCTCCGTATCGATTAGATTTAATTCATCCAACGAGGGGATCTTTAATTCAATTTTGGAAGAAACGTATTTATCAATATCTCAAAAATGAAACCATAATTATTTCATGTGCGAGTCTAGAATATGAACAGATTCTTGATGAGAGATTACCCATAACACATGTGAAAATTCTCAAAGGAGAACAAGCTGCACCTTCTGTTGATGCAAAAAAAGTACGAGGTGCATTCGCACATCATTTACTGCTTCATCATCAACCAGATGGATTTTCTTATGATGGCTATAGCTATATAAAAAAAGATGGTATGACCATCTATATCAAAAAATAAAGCGAGCTAAGCTCGCTTTTTTTATTTTCTCATAAAACCTAATATTCCAAATGCACTACCTAAAACAAATAAATCAAAACTCAATACATAAGCATACCCTCTAATGTTATCAACAATTGAAGTATCTAAGAAATCTTCAAATGCTAATCCAGCAAAGAAAAATAATACTGCAAGAAATAATATGACAGAGCCTACTCTCATCGTAAGGGATGAAAGTCTTTTTGGCTTTTTGGTTGCAAACACTTGCCAAATCACAAGTGTACCAAGCAATGCTGCAAGCGGCATGACGAAGTCTTCACTTAAAGCAAGCAACTGATTAATATATGAATCAACCATCGCAAGTGAATCAGTGATCCATGTAGGATTACTAAAACTGATCGGTATTAACGTCTTATCTTGTGTGTGAAAAATAAGTGCAAATAAAACAACCAAGACAAGCGTTTGAACAAGCTTTACAAATGTTGACTTCACAAGTGTCCAAAAAATGAGTACCATACCAATTAAGAATGAGAATAAGTAATAAAAACTATCTTGTATTAAATCAACTGACAATACAAAATCCTGAACTGGTTGTAATGTATCACGAATCCTATCGATCATGATGAAATCTGCACTAGGTTCAAAGACAAGTGCAAGTGAAATTAAACTCGATGAAACAAATAATAGTGCGTATCCAATCGTACGAAAAAACTTACCTAGCAATTGGTTTTCAACATAATTTTTCATAACTAAACCTTTCCTTTACCTAAATTTATTCTATCATAAATAATTGAGATTGAAAAATGTATTAAATGAATTATACAATATCATTTAATACATTTAAATCTCCTTCAACGATGAGTGCTTTTTTTCTCATGAAAAGATCAGTCACAAAAACTAAAACACCACCCAACACAAAAGTCATGATAATACTAAGCCAAGCCTCTGTTGAGTAATTCATGGCAGCGAGTGTTTGAAGCGGTCCAACAAGACCAGCTGTACCCATTCCAGCCCCATAAGGCGTTGTTTCAGTGGATAAAGTGAGTACAAGAATAGGTGCAACTATCGCTGAAGATATAATCGTTGGCAACCAAATCATTGGTTTTTTTAAAATATTTTTAAATTGTAACATGGATGTTCCAAATCCAATGGATAAAACCATACCTAAAGAATTATCTTTTCTAGATTGAATCGCAAACCCAATCATTTGAATGGACGTACCAATGACTGCAGCACCTCCAGCAATTCCGGATAAACTAATGGTAATTGCAATCGCTGCAGATGATAAAGGTGACGTTAATAGCATCCCCATACTCACAGCAATAATAATACTCATTGGTAATGGTGCGACTGCAGTTGCACTATTAATAAATGATTTGATAAATTCTATAAGTGCAAATAATGGTGCACTATAAATGAGTGTTGATAATGTTGCGAAGACAACAGCAGTTAAAGGTATAAGTAAAATATCAATAGGTGTTTTTTTTCTCAACACTAATTTCATGAGTAGTAATGAAGTGATGACAACGAAGTAAACAGTTAATGGTTCATTGTATGACGCAGCACCATTTTGATTGGCCACTTGTATTCCCGCATCAAATGTTACTCTAAATGATGTTGCAATACCACCAATCATTGCAGCGGTAACTAATTTTAAGCCTTCAAATTTTAATGCAATACCAATCCCTAAACCGATACCAGCACCCATTAATAGAGAGAGTGTATAATATATAGGATTCGTTAAAAATCCTAACCCTATTAATTTTCCAATTTGATCAATAATGACACCAACAATAAGTGTAGCAAATAATCCGTATGTCATTCCATTCATGGTTGTCATTGCAAAACTTTGAATTTTCTTTAACATCTTCATTTCCTTTCTTAATTGGTCCCCGCGGCCGGATTCGAACCAGCACGGATTGCTCCACCAGATTTTGAGTCTGACATGTCTACCAATTTCATCACGCGGGGATACATGCTTACATGTAATCGAGTACTGTAAGCCCTAAAAGTTTCATACTTTGATTAAGAACATAACGTGTTGCTTGAACGATTGATAAATTCGTTTGTGTTTCGTTCATGTTTTCTGTCACAAATTTTTGTGAACCGTACCATGAATTAAAACTTTGGCAGAGTGTAAATGCGTATCGTGCAATCACACTCGGCTGAAATTCTTCTTTAGCACGTTCTATTGCATCATCAAATTGTGAGAGTAAAAGTGCGATTTGATGAACTGGATCATTGTTAAGATATGAATCATCCAACATTTCATTATATGTCGGTAATTGTCTTAATAATGCTGCCATTCTTACAGAAGTATATTGTATATATGGACCTGTTTGACCTTCAAATTTTAGCATATTTTGTAAGTTAAAATAAAGTTTTTTGTAATTATCAAAAAATTCATCATTAACAATCTCAATATTAAAGCGACTGAATAAATCTTCATAATTTTTAATTTTTGTATTTAATTTATTGATTGGTGTGTGAAGTTTTGCA
>JBMTKL010000026.1:0-8861 GCA_049439405.1 Acholeplasmataceae bacterium
ATGATTTCCATTCAAGACGCGGTTTATTCCAAAAAATTGGACATAGACGTCGTTTGTTATCTTATTTAAGATTCAAAGATGTAAACCGTTATCAAGAGCTTATCACAAAACTAGGGATTCGTCGTTAAGACATCCCTTTTTTTATATACAAAAGGCCTTTTTTATGGTATGATGGGAAAGGTATAAAAAAGAAAAAATAGAAAATATAAAATGAAGGAGATTTTATATGCCAGTAAAAACTTACCAAAAGACTTTTGGTGGGCGCATCTTACGTGTTGAAATTGGTGAAATAGCCAAACAAGCGAAAGCTGCAGCCATGATTTCATATGGTGACTCGACTGTATTAAGTGTTGTCACTGCAAGTAGTGAAGCCTCAAATAGAGGATTCTTCCCATTAATGGTAATTTACCAAGAAAAATTATATGCAGCAGGAAAAATTCCTGGTGGATTTTTAAGAAGAGAAGGTCGCCCTTCTGAACACGAGACATTAACATCAAGATTAATTGATAGACCACTCAGACCTTTATTTCCAAAAGGATATATGAATGAAGTGCAAGTAATCAACACTGTGTTATCAAGTGATCATGATGCAAGTCCAGAAATGGCTTCATTTTTTGGTTCAGGACTTATTTTAAACATTTCTGACATTCCTTTCCACGGTCCAGTCGCTGCGGTCCATATTGGACGTGTCGATGATGCATTTGTTGTCAACCCTACACCGGATCAAATGGAAGTATCCGATTTAGATTTAATCGTTGCGGGAACTAAAGATGCGATTAATATGGTAGAAGCAGGTGCAAAAGAAATGCCTGAAAAAGATATGCTTGATGCCATTTTATTTGCCCATGAAATGATTAAAGAATTATGTGATTTTCAATTAGAGATTATGAAAGACTTTCAAGTTGAAAAGATGTCTTTTGATGTTGAAGAGCCAAGTGATGCTCTTATTAAAGAAGTAAAAGAAGCTGCAGAAACAAAGCTCATTGCCGCTGTATCGATATTTGATAAACTTGAACGTTATGAAACGATTGATAACATTAAATCAGAAGTATTAGCCGTTTATGAATCAAAAGGATACTTCAAGCTTGTCGATGGAAAAGAAGTTTTTGATACTCAGGCTTATTATCAAACCATAAGTTTTGTAAAACATATACTAGATGATATCGTAACTCAAGAATTAAGACGCTTAATTACAGAAGATAAAATTAGACCTGATGGAAGAAAAGTTGATGAAATTCGTGATTTAAGTACACGTGTTGATGTGTTACAAAGAACACACGGTAGTGCACTATTTACGCGTGGACAAACTCAAGCACTTGGTGTTGTCACACTCGGTGCACTTGGTGAAAATCAAATTATTGATGGTATTCGTTTAGAAGATTCAAAACGTTTTATGTTACACTATAACTTCCCACCATTTTCAGTTGGTGAAACAGGACGTTATGGTTTTGTTGGAAGAAGAGAAGTAGGACATGGGGCTTTAGGAGAACGCGCATTATTACAAGTATTACCTGATGAAGAAACTTTCCCATACACAATTCGTGTCGTTTCTGAAATTTTAGAATCAAATGGATCATCTTCACAAGCAACGATTTGTGCAGGATCAATGGCATTAATGGCTGCGGGTGTGCCAATTAAAGCTGCCGTCGCAGGTATTGCGATGGGGCTTATTAAAGAAGGCGAACATTATACAATTCTCACTGATATTCAAGGTATGGAAGACCACGAAGGTGATATGGACTTTAAAGTCGCAGGAACTAGCGAAGGTATTACCGCATTACAAATGGATATTAAAATTACAGGAATTAATGAAGCCATACTCACTGAAGCACTTGAACAAGCAAAAGCTGCTAGATTAGAAATTTTATCGCATATGAATGAAACTATCAGTGACGTAAGAAGTGATCTATCGCCTTATGCACCTAAAGTGAAAATGATGAGAATTGATCCTGATAAAATCCGTGATGTCATTGGTGCTGGTGGTAAAATTATTACTCAAATTATTGATGATCATGATGACATCAAAATTGATATTGAACAAGATGGACGTGTGTTCTTAATGCATCAAGATTCAAAAGTAATTGAATCTGCAATGAAACGTATCGAAAACCTTGTCAAAGTTGCTGAAGTTGGACAAGTATACGAAGGTATTGTTAAACGTATTGAGAAATTTGGATGCTTTGTTGAGTTATGGCCAGGTACAGAAGGACTCGTGCATATTTCAAAACTTGCGAAAGAACGTGTTGAAAAAGTTGAAGACGTAGTCTCAATTGGTGATCAAATCATGGTTAAATGTATTAAAATTGATGACAAAGGTCGTGTCGATTTATCAAGAAAAGACGCAATTTTTGGAGAATAATTGTTACTTTATTTAATATATGTTAAAATAAAATGTCAATAGAAGGTAATCGAGCGTATTAAGCGTTAGGAAAGTCCATGCTAGCACATGCGGTAACGTATGTAGTGTTTGTGTTTGAGGAAACAATAACTCAAAGTACCATTTGGTAACGGCGATGAAAGCATCTAAGGGAAACTATGATATTTCACATAACGTGCCACAGAAACGAGTCTTGTAGAAATACAAGAATGAAACGCGGTAAACCCCACAAGCTAGAAACCCAAATTATGGTAGGGGCACGTCAATATTCAATAGGATAAAGGCGCTACTTTTGTAGAGATAAATGATTACACCCTTTAAGGAACAGAACATGGCTTATGCATATTGACAAAAAGACTCATTTTGAGTCTTTTTTTTATAAAAAAGGCCATAAGGCCTTATAAAGTTCGAATAATTATATAAATAAGATAGCTGATGTAGAAGTTTAATAGCATCCAACCAAATAATTTATGAGGTTTTTTAATATAGTAGATGAATACATAAATGATAAATGTCACAAACACGACCAATATTGCATCTATAATGAATTCTGAAGTGACGCCTAAAGGAATAATGAGACTTGATGACCCAGCGACTAATAATATATTAAATATATTAGATCCCACCACATTACCAATAGCAATGGCTTGTTCTTTTTTTCTAATCGCAACAATTGTTGTAACAAGTTCTGGAAGTGATGTGCCAAAGGCAACCACTGTTAAACCAACAAATGCAGTCACTTTTTCTGGATTCATATTCAATAAATCAACAAGTAATGAAATTGATAGTCTCTCCGCGAAATATGTGACCAGATAACCACCAAGAGCAACCCCAAGAAAACCTAATAAGAGTAATATCCAGGATTTACTAACTGACATTGGATGTGTTTCAATATCATGTGTTACTTTTTTCTCTCTTGATAATATGTATAAATAGTATCCGAAAAATATTAATAAAATCAATCCTTCAAGACGGTACATCATAGGACTGGATCCAAATTGTGAGAGTAATATTACAAAAACAACGGAAACCATTAATAAATATGGCATATCGTTTTTGATAATATTCTTAGGGATAGTTAATGGCGTTAAAAATGCTGCAACACCCAATATTAAAGTTAAGTTAGCAAAATTTGATCCAATCACATTACCAATAGCAATGTCTGCATTAGTGCCTTGCACATATGCAGATATAGATGAAATTAGGGATACTGCAAACTCTGGTAATGATGTACCAAACGCTACAAGCGTTAATCCTATCACTAATGTTGATATGCCAGCGCGTTTAGCAATGACAGAAGATGATTCAATCACAAAATCAGCGCTTTTAATCAATATAAAAAATCCAGCAACTAATACAAGTAAATATAATAAATTCATAGGGATCCTTTAGTCAAAATTTGTATAAACAACATAAATATTATAACATATATCAGCGTCTTATATTGACAAATCAACCTTTTTTTTGTATCATTATATTATCTTAAAATTACTAAACTAAGAGGTATATTAAAAAACAATGGAAACAAGTCAGAGGAGCGAAGAGCCCTTATATTCGATCACGTTAGCGATGACAATTTTTTTGAGTTGTCTTTTTTTATTGGATGGTGAGAAGCTATGTTAACATATGCAATTCTCATTATAAGTATGTTTGCAATCTTTATGTTGCATATGATTGATGTAGCCATCATTAAAGTCAGTGATGAGCTTATTGAAGATGAAGTTGATGAAGATAATCAACAAGCAAAAAAAATACAAAAAATAACGAATAATCATAGCCATTATCAACTTCATAAACATATTGTTCTATTACTTTTAACGATGTTAAATGTCGTTTTGGTATATCAAATTTTTGTATCAACATCGTTAATCATAGATGAATGGCTCAGCATTGTTGGACTGCTATTTATTCATGTGATTTTTTTAAATCATTTAGCCAGAAGACTTGGTTTGAAATTTACAAACTCAATCTCACACCGTCTTGCATGGCTATTCGAAGCGATCATCACAGTATTTTATCCACTCACATGGATCATTACACTTTTTTCTAAAGTCTTGGCCATTATATTTAGATTAAACCCTGAGCTTACAGATAAAGATATGACTGAAGAGCAAATACGTTCTCTTGTGACTGAAAGTTCACAAAAAGGTGTATTAGATGAAGATGAGTCTGAAATGATCCATAATGTCTTTGAATTCGATGAGACAGAAGCACTAGAGGTTATGACACACCGTACAGATATTGAAGCATTAGAAGTTTCTATGACTGAGAAACAAATATTAAAAATTATTTCAACCCAAACATTCACAAGATATCCAGTCTATGAAGAAAATTTAGATACGATCATAGGTACAGTACATTTAAAAGACTTCTTACCATTTTTACTCGGTAAAAGAAAAACACTACGATTAAAATCAATTATGAGAAAACCTTATTTTATTCCTGAATCTCAAAATATTAGTGATCTGATGAGAGAAATGCAACAAACGAAAAATCATATTGCTATTGTTTTAGATGAATATGGTGGGACGTCAGGGTTAGTTACATTTGAAGATGTCATTGAAGAATTAATTGGAAATGTCTCAGATGAATTCGATGACGAAGATATTGAAATACATAAACTTTCTCACAATAAGTTTCACATGCTTGGAAGCACGAACATCTACGATGTAGAAGATGAACTTGACATAGGTATTGATGTAGAATCATATGATACGCTAGCAGGGTTTATATTAGACCAAATTGGTCATTTACCTGAAGATGATGAACACGTATCATTTGCATTTAATAACACACACTTTGAGGTCTTAGAAATCGTTGACCAGACAATCGTAAAAGTTTCAGTTGAAAAACTAGAAGAGGATTTGGATGATGAGTAATCAAACGTTAATTATCATTTTAATCATACTTATCATTTTATCTGGATTATTTTCTGCAACTGAGACAGCTTTTTCATCCTTAAATCCCGCAAAATTGAAGTACTTAATAGACCAAGGTAATACACGTGCTGAAAAAACACTTAAACGTTATGAAAATTTTGAAAAATCTCTAGTCACTATTTTAATCGGTAATAATATAGTAAATTTATTATCTGCTTCACTTGCTACCATTTTATTTTTAAAATTTTTTAACGAAGATATTGGTGTTACATTATCAACAATTGTCATGACTACAACTGTTTTGATTTTTGGTGAAATTACACCTAAAAGTATCGCCAAAGAGATACCAGAAGGCTTTGCAATAGCAGTAACTCCATTTTTATCTATTGTCACTGTCATCACTTATCCTTTAGTACTTATTTTTTATGGTATTCAAATTGTCATGAGACGATTGTTTAATATCAAAAAAGAAAAAATTACTGAAGAAGAACTCATTACATATATTCAAGAAGTTGAAAAAGAAGGTACGATTAATGCCAATGAGAGAGAGTTAATACAAAAAGTATTAGATTTTGATGCCATGAAAGTACTAGATATTTTAACACCTAGAGTAGACATTACAGCATGTGACATCACAGATTCTATTGAGGACATGCAAGAGGCCTTTGAATCCACTGGTCATTCTAGAATTCCTATTTATGATAAAGATTTAGATCATATCATCGGTGTTTTACATTATAAAGACTTCATATATTCAGTATTAAGTAAGAAAAAAACAGTCAAATCAATGATGAAAGATCCTATTTTCATTACTGAGTACATGCGTGTTGTAGATTTAATGCATATGTTAAAAACAAAAAAAGAGCATATTGCTATTGTTAAAGATGAATATGGTGGTACTGAAGGGTTAGTCTCACTTGAAGATATTTTAGAAGAAATCGTCGGCGAGATTTGGGATGAACATGACAAAATTAAAAAAGAAATACAAAAAATAGATGCACAAACATATTTAATTAAAGGATCTGCAGATATGGATGAAGTGATCAAAACATTAGATCTTGAATATGAAGAAGATGCACAAACATTCAATGGTTTCATTTTAGATAATATGAAAAAGATACCATATGTGAATGATAGCTTTGAGTATATGGAATACACCATTACGATTACAAAAGCAACACGAAAAAAAGTCATTGAAGCTAAAATAGAAAAAAGGTGATACATAATGTATCACCTTTTTTGTTAATAATACATTAACATCATTTGTATTAAAAAAATTATCATCTTATACTATTTTTCTTTGTCTTTAATATCGCTTAAATATGCGTTTTATGATAAAATAATCATGGTGACTTATGATACATAAACAAACACATATAAGAAATTTTTCAATCATTGCACATATTGATCATGGAAAATCGACATTAGCTGACCGATTACTCCAAATGACTGATACTGTACCCGAAAGAGAAATGAAATCTCAGCTTCTAGATACCATGGATTTAGAAAGAGAACGCGGGATTACAATTAAATTAAATGCAGTAGAATTGTTATATAAAGCAAAAAATGGTGAAGATTATATTTTTCATCTTATTGACACACCAGGCCATGTCGATTTTACATATGAAGTATCACGTTCCTTAGCAGCATGTGAAGGAGCGATTTTAGTTGTCGACGCTGCACAAGGTATTGAAGCTCAAACATTAGCAAATGTTTATTTAGCCTTAGATCATGATCTAGATATCATTCCGGTCATTAATAAAATAGATTTACCTAGTGCTGATCCCGAACGTGTTAAACGTGAAATCGAAGATATCATTGGGATACCTGCAGATGATGCTGTTTTAGTTTCAGCAAAAGAAGGATATGGAATAGATACTTTACTAGAAAGAATCGTCACAGATATCAAACCACCGAGTGGTAGCAATTTAAATCCATTGCAGGCACTTGTTTTTGATTCATTATTTGATCCATATAAAGGTGTTATTCCTTCAATTAGAGTGAAAAATGGAACAATAAAAAAAGGTGATGAGATTCAATTCATGGCTTCTAAAGCTAAATACGAAGTAATTGAAGTTGGTGTGAATACGCCTAAACCTGTAAAAAAAGATGAACTTAGAACGGGTGATGTCGGATATTTAATCGCAAGTATCAAAGATATCCACAATGTTCGAGTTGGTGATACAATTACGTATTTAAATCAACCTGCAGATACTGCTCTTCCTGGATATCGAATTTTAAATTCTGTCGTATTTTGTGGTCTATACCCTATTGATGCTTCAGATTATGATGCACTTCGCGATGCATTAGAAAAACTGAAATTAAATGATGCATCATTTATGTTTGAACCAGAGACTTCACAAGCACTTGGATTTGGATTTAGATCTGGTTTTTTAGGCTTATTACATATGGAAATCACAGTTGAACGTATCCAAAGAGAATTTGATATTGGATTGATCGCAACATCACCTTCTGTGATATACAGAGTACATCTAACAAACGGTTCTATGATTGAAGTTGATAATCCAACAAAATTACCTGCACCACAAGATATTGAATTTATGGAAGAACCGATTATTAAAGCCATCATTATGACGCCTAAAGAATATGTTGGTGCTGTGATGGATGTTTGTCAAAAGAAACGTGGTAGCTTTAAAACAATGCAATACTTAGATGCGAATCGAGTATCGATTGAATATACTTTACCATTGGCAGAAATTGTATATGACTTTTTTGATAAGTTAAAATCCACGTCAAAAGGTTATGCATCATTTGACTATGATATGGCTGGGTACCAACGCTCACACTTGCAAAAAATGGATATTTTACTCAATGGAGAGATTGTTGATGCACTATCACTGATTGTTCATAGAGATTTTGCATATCAAAGAGGGAAAACCATTTGTGAGAAAATGGTAACACTTGTACCAAGACAAATGTTTGAGATTCCTGTGCAAGCTGCTGTTGGTTCAAAAATTATTGCTAGAACAACCATTAAAGCATTAAGAAAAGATGTATTATCAAAATGCTATGGTGGTGACATCACGCGTAAAAAGAAATTACTCCAAAAACAAAAAGAAGGAAAGAAGAAAATGAAATCGATAGGACGAGTTGATGTCCCTCAAGAAGCTTTCCTCGCAATATTATCAACAAGTGATGATCAATGATTGGTTTATATATTCATATCCCATTTTGTGAAGCTATTTGTCATTATTGTGACTTTGTTAAGCGTGTACCAAAAAGTGAATCTTTTGTTGATGAATATTTAACTGCATTATTAAAAGAAATTGAAGATACTATTGAAAAAACTCCTCATGTTGATACTATATACATTGGCGGAGGTACTCCATCAATGCTTACATTAGATCAGATGGAAAGGTTGCTGACACCTCTTAAAATCTATTCACCTGTCGAATACACATTTGAAGTGAATCCCGAATCTTATAACGAAGAAAAAGGGACATTACTCAAAGACTATGGTGTGAACCGAATCTCATTAGGCGTTCAGACTTTTAATTATACTCACTTAGTACGTTTGAATCGTAAACATACGAACGAAATGGTTTTTGATGCGATAAAACATTTAAAATCTATAGGTTTAACCA
>JBMTKL010000027.1:0-8587 GCA_049439405.1 Acholeplasmataceae bacterium
TATGCCAAATACCGCAAATGCTTTTGTCATGAAAGATTACATACCAAAACAAGATGCACCGATTATTAAAAAACTCAAAGATGCTGGACTTATTATATTAGGTAAAGCTAATTTATCAGAGTGGGCTTATTTCATGTCAGATCAAGACATGCCTTCAGGATATGGTTCTTTACACGGACAAGTGGTTCACCCTTATAATAAAAACATCGATCCATTAGGGTCTTCTACTGGTTCAGCTGTTGCAGTTGCTGCTGATTTAGCGCCTCTATCCATTGGTACTGAGACCAATGGTTCACTGATGGCACCAGCTTATCAAACACAAATCACTTCATTAAAACCTACATTTGGACAAATCTCTAATCAAGGAATCATTCCAATCAGTCCAACCCAAGACACAGCAGGTCCAATGGCAAGAAGCATTGAAGAACTTAGTCTGTTATATGACGTATTAACTGACGATAACGTTTATGAGAGTCTTTATGAATCAAAAACTTTCAAAGTAGGTATTATTCATTTAAAACCTTTCCCGTATTCAGAAGACAATCAAGCCTTATTAGATGAAATGACCACGATATTTCAATCCATTGGTTATGACGTGTCCAATCATGACGTGGATTACAAACCCTCAAATAATACAGAAACATTAGTGTATGAAATGAAATATAGTTTAAATGAATATTTAAAACAAGCAAACCATCCTTCAATTCACACTTTAAGTGATATTATCGAATTCAATAAAGCACACACTGAACGATGCCTTCGTCACGGTCAAACCCTATTAGAGAAATCAGAGGCAACTTCAGGTGATCTTAACGACCCAGATTACATAGAAAAAAGAAATGCATTAGTGAAGCATTCAACCATATTCGAAGATTTACTAAAAACAGCAGAACTTGATGCGTTAGTTTCAGTCCATTGGCTTTCAGAAACTCCAATTTCTGGGCTTCCTTCGGTTGTTGTTCCTGCAAAAACGTTAACTGATGAACACCCAATGAGTCTTGTTTTTATCGGACATAAACATCAAGAAAAAACATTATTACAAATCGCATATCAATACGAAAAACATACAAAAAAAAGAAAAGACCCAAGCTTAGATTAAGCTTCGGTCTTTTTTGTTCTCTCATCTAACCAAAAGGTGACATCATTGTAACATACATCTTGGTCGATATCTTTAAAAATTTCATGATATGCATCATCGTATATTTTTAATGTTTTATCTTCATGTTTGATTGATAAGTACATCGCTTCTGACATATAATGTGGAACAATTTTATCATTACCACCGTGCATCAGAAGTGTTGGAACATTGTGTTGATCTAACTGTTTTTTTAAATATCTCACGCCATTAACCAAACTTTGCCCTATCAGTGATCCGTACATTTTCTTTAAATTGAGTGGATCATCAATGTATGCACGTTCAACACTCGGAATCCTTGATAATTGATCATCAGCAAAATTTGTCTTCACAGCAAACCATGATAAAAGTTTAGGGCCAAATATTCTTAAAGGTAACACATCTTTAACAAAATCTGTTGCAGCACCTGATGTTATAATACCGTCAACGTCTTGATAAGTGACTGCATACATATGAGTAATGAGCCCTCCTAATGAGTGACCTAATAAATACACTGGCAATTGATCATCTTTAACTTCTTTTACAATTTCATGCAAATCTTCTATAAAGAGTTTATATGATTTCAATTTACCTCGAGGACCTGCACTTTGTCCATGACCTCTCAAATCATATCTTATACAGTTATATTGATGCTCATTTAAAATCTTTGCCATTTTTTCATAGCGACCACTATGCTCAGCGATTCCATGAGTAATAATGACATTGGCTTTGGCATTTTTTACAGTATTTTTAGTGACATGAAGCAACACTTGATTCACATACATGTACATCAACTCCTTCGTTAGATATATTGTATCTCAAATTGGTCATTTTTTAAATGTTTTTTAACTTATTTTGATAACATTTTCATGTATAATATTGATAAACAGGTGAATACATGAAAACGACTGCTTTATATCATAAACATCTTAATCTGAATGCTAAAATGACAGAATTTGCAGGTTTTAACATGCCCTTGGTTTACTCATCAATCACTAAAGAGCATGATAGTGTCAGAAATGATATAGGTATTTTTGATGTATCACACATGGGAAACATCATCATCAAAGGAAATCAAGCGTTGACTTTTGTTAATACACTCGTCACCAATACCATTGAAAATACATTTGGTAAAGTTACTTATGCCTGTATACTCAATGAACGTGGATTTACAATAGATGATGTATTAGTATATAGTTTTTCTGAATCACATATCATGATTGTGTGTAACGCATCAAATATTAAAACAGTTTACGCATGGATTAAACGTCATCACACAGATGAGACAATAACGATTAAAAACGCTTCAGACGAATATAGTCAGATTGCAGTTCAAGGTCCTAATAGTGAACACATTGTATCCAAAATATTGTTAACAAACTTAAAAGATTTATCTTTTATGACATTCAAGTTACATTCTACTATGGACAATTTAATTATCTCAAGAACTGGTTATACTGGTGAGGACGGCTTTGAAATTTATGGAAATCACTTAACTATTAACACATTGTTTGATCAGTTTATCGATTTAGGGGTAAAACCTATTGGACTCGGAGCTAGGGACACTTTACGTTTTGAGGCAGCACTTCCACTATATGGACATGAACTGTCTTTACATATTCATCCCTTTGAAGCTGGTTTAAGTTTTGCAATTAAAGATACGCCTTTCATAGGTTTTGAATCTTTATTTGAACTGAAACAAAAGATGACCAGAAGACTTGTTGGTATAAAAATGCTAGACCGAGGAATTCCAAGGGCACACTATTTAATTTATCATAAAGACCAGCAGGTTGGTGAAGTCACCACTGGTTACCAACTTCCGAACAAATCTTATGGACTCGCATTTGCACTTATTAATAAACCTTTTGATGTACTAGGCACTAAGCTTGATATAGATATTAGAGGTAAGCGTATTCCAATCGAAGTCATAAAAAAATCATTTATGACTAAAAAATATAAAAAGGAGTCATAATCATGGCAAAAAAATTATATTCTACTTCTGACGAGTGGATTTTAATCGAAGGAAATACTGCAACTATTGGCATCACAAACTATGCTCAAGATCAATTGGGTGATATTGTGTATATCGAGTTACCTGAACTTGAGATAGTCATTGAAAAAGATGGTGTCATGGGTGCTGTAGAATCAGTCAAAGCAGCAGCGGATTTATACTGTCCAGTGTCTGGTAAAGTCATTGAAGTCAATGATCAGCTTGTTGATGAACCAGAAAAACTCAATGATGATGCTCAAAACACTTTTATCGTCAAAATTGAAATTGATCCAACACTAGATACAACGCATTTAATGAGTGAAGAAGACTATTTAGCGAGTAAATAGAGGGTTATAATGCACAAATATCAACCACAAACTAAAGAAAATATACAATCAATGCTTGAAGTCATTGGTGCACCAAGTCAAGAGGCACTTTTTAATGTGATTCCAAAATCAATTAAAGACAAAGCTTCTTTTGATTTGCCACATGCACTAGACGATATTGCACTAACAAAACATATGTCAGCGCTGGCGGATTTAAATCAACAACTATTAATTTTTAGAGGTGGCGGTGCCTTTGATCATTACATTCCAACTGCAGTAAAAAGCATCACATCACGGCAAGAATTTTTAACGTCCTATACACCTTATCAGCCTGAGGTTTCTCAAGGTACATTGCAATACATTTTTGAATACCAATCTATTGTTTGTGAGCTCACAGGTATGGATGTATCAAATGCTTCGATGTATGATGGTTCTACAGCAACTGCTGAAGCGATGTTTATGGCGTATGCAATCACAAAGAAAAATACGATTTATATTTCCAAAACCATCGATGAACATGTACTTAAAGTCATTGAAACTTATGCTAAATTTAGAGGCATCGAGATCATCCTTATTAAAGAACAACAAGGCATTACAGATATAAATGATCTTAAAAATCAATCCTCTGATTCAATGGGTATTATTATTCAATCTCCAAATAAATATGGTCATATTGAACCCCTTGATGACATCCATCCTTGGATTCATGAAAGAAAAGGTTTAGTTATTTTAAACAGAGAGGCAGGCGCTTTACCATTATTTACTACACCTTTTAAAGAAGGTGCTGATATTGCTTGTGGTGACATGCAAGCTTTTGGACTTTCATTACAATCTGGTGGACCTTATATTGGATATTTAGCGACAAACAAAGCTTATGTAAGAAAAATGCCTGGCCGCATTTGTGGAATGACTACAGATGTAGATGGTAAAACAGGATTTGTACTCACTTTACAAGCAAGAGAACAACATATTAGACGAGACAAAGCAAATTCTAATATTTGTTCAAATCAATCTTTGAATGCACTTGCAGTAACAGTTTATGTGTCATTATTTGGAAAACAAGGATTAATTGGTGTATCACAAACATGTTATGATCGAGCATCCTATTTAAAAAATCAATTATTAAATACAGGATTATTTGAAGATCCATTCAAACAACCCCATTTTAAAGAGTTTACGTTAAGATATAAAAAAGATCCAAAAGAGCTCAATAAGAAATTATTGGAAAAAGACATATTGGGGCCAATCATTAGAAATTCCTATGTGACTTTCGCAGTGACTGAAAAACGTTCAAAAGATGATATTGATCTTCTTATTAAGGAGGTGGTATCATGCTAAATTATGACGAACGACTCATATTTGATAAATCCGTCTCTGGACGTATTGGTTATCACATTGATACGACTTCTTTTCCAAAAGTTGACATACCTAACCATTTGAAAAGACAAGAATCCCTTGATTTACCAGAAGTTTCAGAGCTTGAAGTCATGAGACACTTTAATCATTTAGCTCAAAAAAACTTTGGCATTGAAACAACATTTTATCCACTAGGGTCCTGTACCATGAAATATAACCCTAAACTGAATGATGAACTTGTTTCTTTCCCTGGATTTTCATCGACACACCCACTTCAACCAGATGAATCCATGCAAGGATTTCTGACTCTGTATGATCGTACTCAAAAAATGTTGTCTACGATAACAGGTATGGATACATTTACTCTAAATTCATTTGCTGGAGCACAGGGTGAACATATTGGTCTGATGATCATTAAAGCATATCACCAAAAAAATAAAGATTTTGAAAGAGACACAATCATTGTTCCAGACAATGCGCATGGAACTAATCCTGCATCTGCTGTTGTGAGTGGGTTTAAAGTTGTTGAGATTAAGTCTAATCCAGATGGTACAGTGAATATGGAGTCACTAGAAAATGTCTTAGATGAACGTGTTGCAGGGTTAATGTTAACAAATCCCAATACCGCTGGTGTGTTTGAAAAAGATATAGAATTGATAGCAGAAAGAGTGCATGAGGCTGGCGGATTGTTATATTACGATGGAGCAAACCTCAATGCATTAGTTGGTGTGGCTAGACCCGGAGATATGGGCTTTGATGTAATGCACTTAAATTTACATAAAACATTTTCAACACCTCATGGCGGTGGCGGTCCTGGCGCAGGTCCGGTAGGTGTTAAGTCATTTTTAAAGCCATTTTTGCCTAACCCTCAAGTCATCCAAGAAGGTGATATCTACAAACGTTTCAACAATCCAGAATCGATTGGACAAATTGGTGCTTTTATGGGGAATGCAGGTGTATACTCAAGAGCATATGTTTACATGATGTCTTTAGGTAAAGAACATTTAAAAGTCATGGGACAGCATGCTGTATTAAATGCAAATTATATTAAATCGTCACTTAAAGAACACTTTAATATGCCTCTCAAAGATTATTGTATGCATGAATTTGTATATGACGGACTTAAAGATAATCATGAGATAAGAACCTATGATATCGCAAAACGTTTACTTGACTATGGTATTCATGCACCAACAATTTATTTTCCACTGATTTATAAACAAGCCATGATGATTGAACCAACTGAAGCAGAATCTAAGGAAACCCTCGATCATTTTATAAAAGTCATGAGAACGATCGTTCAAGAGGCTAAAGACCAACCTGAATTACTCTTACATGCACCTCATCATACACATGTAAGAAGGCTTGATGAAGCCAAAGCTGCACGACAGCCGATATTATCATTTAAAGATTATAAAAAAAGCACATTATGATGTGCTTTTTATTTTTTCTGTTTTTAATGTCACTGATTCTGGTTTCAATAATTTAGAAATGGGACATCTAAGATGCGTTTCTTCAAGTAATGATTGTCTTAGTTGTTCTCCTTCGATTGCCATAAAAAGCGTTGCTTCATAAAAGAACTTATATCCTCTTGGAGGTCCTTGATCGATGTGCATCACAAATCGAACTGAGGTATAAGATGTGGTAATGATGTTTCTTTTCTCACAGACATAACGTAAAGTTGACTCTAAACAAGTTGCCCAAGAAAAAGCTAAAAGTTCTCCTGGATTATGTCCAAGTTCTTTACTTAATGTTGGTTTGATCTCTAAAGATTTTCCTTTTGATGAAGTGACGAACCCATGATCAGCTTGTTTGTTTGTAACAACTGATTCATATAAAACTTTTCTTGACATATTTTCACCTTCTTATGTTACAATATTGTGAGGTTTTTTTAATGAAAAAAAGAACATATTTCTTAATCATTTTAGTATGGTTTCAAAGCGTATCTTTTAACATTGCTCATCCTATTACTCCAAGTTTTGTTGCCTATTTAGGGATTCCTGAACATATGTTTGGTATATTTTTTGCAACAATGAGTCTTGGTGTTGTCATTGCATCACCTTTTTGGGGGATGCTCGCTGATCGTGGTAACCCTCTAAAGTATATGCTCATTGGTTCATTTCTCTATGCTTTAGGGCAATTTGGGTTCGGCTATTCTGAAGATGTTGTTTTTATGGTCATATCTAGATTTATTTCTGGTTTAGGTGCTGCTTCTTTATTAACCATTACAGCAGCACTTATCGTTCAACATGAAGAAAAAACATATGTTGGTAAAGCATTATCTTGGTTAGGTGCATTTATTGTTTTAGGTGGTTCTTTTGGGTATTATTTGGGTGGATTTGTTTCAAGGTTTCAATCTTTTTTAGAAACATCGTCTTATCAATACGTTTTTCTTGTTCAAATTGTTGTCATCGCTATTTATGCATTACTTGTTTTTATCATCATTAAACCCATTAATGAAGTTCATATTGTTCAACAAAACACTTTGTTAACGAACATAAAAAATATGATAAAAATCCCTTTATATCAAACCTTATTTTTCATATCTTTAATGTTTGCAACGATGAGTTACATTTATATGTCTAAATACTTAGATGTGTATTTTAATACTTTAGGCTATAATCCCAACATTTTAGGACAATTCGTTTTAATCTCTGGAAATATAAGTGTATTATTCACTTTACTCGTTGTACCTAAGATTGTTCATATGAACAAAATGATATGGATCACTGTGTTTTTTATGATGAGTATCATGTCATTATTAATTGGATTTAGAGTGAATAATTTCTTGCTTTCAATGTATACAATATATATTTTTCACATCATTTCTAAAGCAGCCTACCAACCATTTGAACAAACCTATATTTCGTCTTTTGAGTCTTTACCATATGGTGCACTCATGGGAATTAGACAATTATTTGTAGGATTAGGCATGGTCATTGGTCCAGTTTTACTTGGAAATATTTATGATATTAATCCGATTTTATCTTTTGATTTTGCAGCTCTGATGATTTTAATTTCGTTAGTTTTCTCATTGTTAAGCGTCATTCAAAGAAAAAAAATTAAAAATTCATAAATTTAATGAAAACAATTGCTTGCTAAAGTAACAAGTTGATATTTTGGATCATTTATCATTTCTAGTTTTAATTTTTATGTCTCATAATTCATAATTATCCCTCATCATTATTATAACAAACCAACAGTTATTTGTCTTTAGTTGATTAAAACGTTTTCATCATCAAAACGAATCTATATAAGATAAAATATAAAAAAAGGAGCTTTTTATGACCATATCATTTGTATCTCCATTGCAAGGCAAACTACTTCCCATCACGGAGACTCCTGATGACGTGTTTTCAAAAAAACTTCTAGGAGATGGTTTTGGCATCTATCCTCAACATGAAACCATCGTGTCTCCAATTTATGGCAAGATCAAAACAATTTACCATTCAGAACATATCATCATCATTGAACATTCAAGTTGTCATATCATGCTTCATTTAGGATTAAAAGCTAGAAACGATATTGTCACTTGGCATGTAAAGGTAGGCGATACTGTGATGAAAGGACAAGACATAGGTTTTTTAAGACCTTCATTTTTTCAACAAGCAGAGTCCTATCAAATGATAAACATTGTATTTTTAGAAACCAAATCATGTCATTTTAGGGATGGAAATGTCATTTGTGACGAGTGAATCAAATATATGAAATAAAAGACAGAGTGTTATGCTCTGTCTTTTATTATTTAATCTGTTTGCTTTTTTTGAAGTATCCTTTAATTCTTTGAAACATTTTTGTCTG
>JBMTKL010000028.1:0-8080 GCA_049439405.1 Acholeplasmataceae bacterium
TGGCAGGAAATTGAAGCAAAATATGCTTATTTTTTGAATAAACCTGAAAATGAAAAAAATGCACTCAACATTCATCAAGGTGAGAGTTATATTGAATTCCAGAAACGATGTGAGCGATCATTTAAAAAAATTGTCAAAATACATATTGGTCACGATCTGATGATTGTCACTCATGGTGGATACATCCGTGAAGTCGTCGCTCAAATCATTCTTATTAATCAATATCAAAAAGATGCAATACCTATAAGAAATTGTAGTGTTTCAGTGATAGAATATGATGAACATAAGGACAATTTCAAGGTCATTGATTTGTGTGTTTTATAAGATTTTTCACACAATTTTTTGAAATGTGACATGTATTTGACAAAAAAATTCTGTTTATTTAAAATATCAATCGGGAGGATTAACATATGAAACAAACAAAACAATTTAAAACTGAATCAAAACAATTATTGCATCTGATGACACACTCTATTTATACACATCATGAAATCTTCTTAAGAGAGCTTATTTCAAATGCGAGTGATGCTATTGATAAGAGACATTTCGCTTCTTTAACTGATAGTAGTATTCCATCTGTTGATTATGAAATACGTCTCATTCCTAACGATGCAAACAACACATTAACCATTATTGACAATGGTATTGGATTGACTCAAGATGAACTCGTTGAAAATCTTGGGACAATTGCCAAATCAGGAACGAAAGCATTCCAAGAATCTTTAAATAAGCAAGATGCTGAACTCATCGGTCAGTTTGGTGTAGGATTTTACAGTGCTTTTATGGTTGCTGATAAAGTGACTGTGGAAACGAAATCTGCTAAAAGCGATCAGTCTTTTTTATGGGAAAGTGATGGTATATCTAGTTATACGATTTCAGAAGGTTCTAAAGGAGACATTGGTACTTCAATCACACTTCACTTAAGAGAAGATAGTGAAGATGTCAATTTTTCTAAATTTACACAAACTTATGAATTAAAATCACTTGTTAAAAAATATAGTGATTACATTAGATATCCAATTAAAATGCTTGAAACAAAAACAGAAGACAAAAAAGAAATTCAAGAAGATGTCATTTTAAATACGATGACACCACTTTGGAAAAAATCTAAGCAAGACATTACTGATGAAGATTACCATCAATTTTACAAACAGCAATTTAATGAATTTGAAGACCCATTAAAAGTCATCCATTCAAAAGTTGAAGGGATGCTAACATATACTGCATTGTTATTTATTCCTAAAAAACCAGCATATAACTTTTATACAGAATCCTTTGAAAAAGGCTTACAACTCTACTCAAAAGGTGTGTTTATTGAAAACAAAAATAAATCTTTAATTCCCGATTATTTTAAATTTGTCAAAGGTCTCGTTGATTCTGCTGACCTATCTCTCAATTTATCACGTGAAATGTTACAGCACGATCGTCAACTTAAGAAAATTGCATCACATGTAGAGAAAAAGATCAAAAGTGAACTAGAAAGTATGCTTACAAATGAGCGAGAAACTTACGAAACATTTTATGAAGCGTACAAATTGTCTTTAAAATACGGTATTTATGAAATGTTTGGGGTGAACAAGGAAAAATTACAAGATTTAATTATGTTTGAAACGTCAAAATCAGAAAAACTAATTACACTTAAAGAATATTTAGAGCGTAAACCAGACGATCAAAAAAACATATATTATGCCACTGGGAAAACTAGAAATCGAATGATGAATTTACCTCAAATGGATCATATGATAGAAAAGGATATCGAAGTGCTATTATGTTATGATGATGTCGATGAGTTCATGTTCCAAGCAATGCAAAATTATCAAGAAATTCCATTTAAGTCTATTCAGCAAGGTGAAATAGACATCGATAAAGATAAGAAAAAAGAAGTCAAAAAACAAGAAAAAGAACACAAGACATTTTTAGATGCACTAAAAGAAACACTTAAAGATGATGTTAAAGATGTAAAATTATCAACAAGATTAACATCATCACCGGTATGTATCGTCGCTGGTGAAGGTGTAAGTTTAGAGATGGAAAAAGTTTTAAATCAAATGCCAAATGGCGAGAGTGTCAAGGCCGAACGAATTCTTGAACTCAACGCGGAGCATGATTTAATCATCACACTTAAAGAAATGTATGAAAAAGATCAAAGTACAGTCTCTTCAATTGCAAGATTACTGTATGACCAAGCGCTTGTCGCAGAAGGTATTCAATTAGATAATCCTAAAGCAATGATGGAAGCTTTAACACAATTACTAAAATAAGGCGTCTAGCCTTATTTTTTTTGATGAATATATTACGATTATGATATAATTTACTATAAAGCAAATAAGCGGTGATTATTTCATTAGTCAAACAAAAACATATGAAAAATATATGAACAGTTTTATTAAATAGTGGAAATGTCACATTTGGAAACGATAAAATCTATTTTTGATGTTTCTATATGATTAAAAGATATACATTTAGTCTTTAAAGTTGCAGAAATGATGAAAACTAAAACAAATCTTATCATGATGTCAAAAACATTGCATACGATCATTCAAGCATTTGATCGGGTATTTTTTACATGCACGATGAAGAAACAAAATTCATACATGATTATGATTTAAATTTGACAATTATTGATTTGATTTTATTGACTTTTATTGAGCTACTATCTAAAAATAAACGTATCAGCCTAAGCACATTGCTGATAAAATGCATTTACATTTTTCTATGATTTCTTCAATGATGAAGTCACTTGAAAAAAAGGATTTATTTCTAGAAAGCAAACCAAAAAGATAAAAGTGCTTTTGACATCTTTTTAACACTTGTTGCAAAAAAATAATTTCAGATTATATGGAATCAAGCATTGATATCCTTGATCGATTTGAGCAACATCTAACAAAAAAAGGCATATACACAAGTTGTACATGCCTTTGAAAGACTAAGAGTATTTACTTCAAAATACTCTGAAAAGACTATTGCATAGATTTTGGTAGTTCAGGCATTGATTTAATCACAAATAAACCTAATGATGCAATAACGATTTGTAAAATATTACCAGGAATCGATGCACTAGCAGTGACGAAGTTGTTGAAAACGATTGCTTCAAATATTAAATAACCAACGACAATCACCATGCCACCAATAAGAAGACTTATCACATTTTTCAAGAGTGACGCGCCTTGTCCTTCTGAAGATTCAGAAAGACGTCCGAAAACATATCCAGCGATTAATCGAACGACAAAAGTTCCTGGTGCCCATGCTGCCCAAGGTGACAATAAATCAAACAATGTCATCCCAATGGCTGAAGATGCCATTCCATAAAATTTCCCGTATTTGATTGATACTAAAAACATGACTAAAGTACCCATGTGCGTTAATCCACCAAATGCTCCAAATGCTGGGACTAGAATACCAATATATGTAAACACAAAAATAATCGAAGAAAACATAGCAACTAAAATTATTTTTTGTGGTGTTATTTGTCTCATAATTTACCTCCATCTTATTTCTTTAATGTTATAGCAAACAAACACATATTAACAAAGGAATGTTATTAATGTTTAAATTGAAAAGAATGACACACATATTTATCACATTTTTTATGACATTGTTGATTGCAGGTTGTGATCAAACTTTGACTGCTGCATATTCTACTGAGGATATCCATGACATACTCAATGAATTTTCAAAGTATGATATTACACTTGAATCTGAATTCCCTGTTTTTGAACAAACAGTTGTCAATTATGAAATCAATGGTGTTTCTGTGAGTGATCTTAGATCATATGAAAGACCTCTTTTTGATCAGTACCAAGCACTAAAAGCGACCATATATGGATACGATCAGACAAAAACATATACGTATCAGTTATTTGTTTTAAGTCGTTATTCACCAAAACATAACTATGTGATGGAGCTGAATGACATCGATCTTTCCTCAATGGATAGGGAGACATATCAACAAGGATTTGTCTCTGTGTTACAAGAAGAAACCCTTTTACTGCCTCAAGATATGGAAATGCAAATCAGACATCGAGGAAATTCATCATGGGCTAATCATGAGAAAAAACCATTTAGAATTGTATTTAATGAAGCAATAGAGATGATGGGATTACCATCACATGATACATTTTATTTAATCTCAATGCATGCTGATAAAGCCTTGATGAGGGATGTTTTAGCCCATCAACTGGCGAAGCTTTTAGAATTAGAAGAAACTCAAGAAACAAGATATATTGACTTATATATTAATGGTTCTTATCACGGGTTATATATGCTTATCGAGGATAGAAGATATATTAATATAGATTCCACATCAGACACGCTACAATTTGCCTTAGAATTAGATTACCGTGCTGAATGGGAAAATTACGTTGATGAGACTTGGTTTTACGCTGGTGGAACACCTTATGTCATTAAAAGACCGTTATTAGCTGATCTTAATGACGTTGATCAAATATCTAGATACATAGAGTCAATTCAGCAAATGCTTTCTAATGGCATTATTGATGATACACAAATGGACATCAAAAACTGGGTCACATACTTTTTCATACAAGAATATTTTAAAAACGTTGATGCATGGGGACTTTCGACGTTTTTGTATAAAGAAGTCGATCGACCACTTACATTTGGACCTGTATGGGATTTTGACTTATCAATAGGCAATGCAGATTATGTCAATGATATGTATTTTCGTCCAAATGACTATTGGTTTATTTCACATTTCTTAGCGATTTGGCCACAATTATCTTTATCAATTCCAGAGATTCAAGATGCATTTGATGATGTGATACGCTCATTTTATGTCAATGAATTCCAAACATGGTTAATGATGATTGATACTTTAGGTGTTTCTTTAATTCCTTATGCTGAGAGAAATTTTAATCGTTGGCCAGTCCTGAATGAATATGTGTGGCCAAATCCATCCATGTTGCTTACAGAGACTTATTTTGAACAAGTCATTTTTGTCAAAAACTTTTTAAATGACCGAATGATGTGGATGGTAGAAGAAACATATCGATAAAAAAACTCCTTATATGGAGTTTTATTTTTGCATTTGGTTTGATATAGAATTTACCCGCTAAGGATAAATTTTACACCCATAAATTATGGCTTAGTTTAGCCTTTTTATTTTCGACTTTTTTAACGTGAAATTCTTAGTATCAAAATAGGATATTCCACTATCTACTTTATGTTTGGTATCGAACCCTCATCCCATTTTATTTATATACGTGGATTGATTATTTATAAACAGTTAAACGATCATCTTCTCGGGTTTCTGTTATCTATCCCAAATCCCAAAAAAGAACAATGAACTTAAACTCAACAATATGACTCCAACTACTACAAAGAATGTATGCACGTTATCTCCCCATAGTAATTTAGCTCTTGCTGTAAGAAGTTTATATATGATAAACTCACTTTTCTTCAGTGCACTCACTAATAAAAATACACCAATCAAAACCATTAAACTTCCCCATAAATAATTCATTGTGTTTCCTCCTCATTTTTATTTATTTATACTTTATATATTATTTTCTTTAAATCCTCAATGTCGCTTATATCTCTCACAACTAGCTTTTGATTATCTGTTGTTAAGATTTTCAAATTCCCATTATTCTTATATACACGAATACCTGTATAAAAATTGATATTTTTTTATGTCAATGCGCTAGATTATGTTTCCTTCAATCGCTACATCACCTTTTTGAATGACTACTTTATCATGATAAATATCAAGCAAATCATTTGGTGATTCCAAGTAGATATATCTCCATCTAACTATCACGAATAGTAGAAATAACCAAAACATTGTGAACATAACAAATCCGAATGTGAAATGCCATGTTAAAATCTCAATAGTTGAAATATAGGCAGATGAAATCATCATCGCAAGAGATAAGAAAATCAAGAACCCTACAAAGAAATCATAATATTTTTTCATTCGCAAATCTTTTGTTGATGTGTAGATGGATCCTTTGTATAAAATTTCTGTTTTTCTAATAAAACTCATCATGTGAGATATGAAATGTATTCGTCATTTTAGTAATCATTTGAAATCCTGGCTCCGATAAATCATTCTCCCATTTTGAAATTGTTTGAGGTGTGACATTTTGCAGTTCAGCATGTTGCTTTTGACTCATAATGTTTTTAATTCTATTTGTTCTAATTTTCTCACCAAACATCACAACACCACCACCTCAACACGTATATTATACTGCAATAATCCTTCAAAATATAACAACGTTTCATTGAATCACCTTTGTAAAACTATGATGGAACTTATTATAATCGTGAACATCCATTTAAAAACGTGTAAGTTGAAATGTAATTGTATAAGAAATTAAAATTTCACGCCATTTATGTAACAAAAAAAGGTATTTTCTACTTATTAATTTACCTATTATAACATAATCTCAAAATAAAAAATTGCTCTGTTAGTTAATAAAAAGGCTTAATACCCATTCGCATTAGACCTATACTATACTATTGGTGGAGATGAGGGGAATTGAACCCCTGTGCAAGATCCATAAACATCGTGCGTCTACATGTTTAGTCTATTTGTCATTTAAGTAGGGATACCAAATACACAAACGTATCACCTACCGGAGTTATAAAGGTTCGTTACATGCGATAACTATGACATGTAAGATAGCTTACTGAATGAGCCGTCCAAGAGTCGTAAGCATCCTCAAGGTTGGCACGCCAGCTTTCTTAAGCAGCGTAAGCAGTATTTAAGTTTCCGGTTATTAAAAACCTCGGCTTTTTTACTTGAGCAACCAAGACATGCAACACCATGCGACTGAACCCTGACGAATCCAAAAACATCCCCAAGTATATGGATTATACATAATAATTAATCGTTCGTCAAGTGACATTGCGTGGTATAATACATTTATGATAAAAGTCATTATTTTTGATTTAGATGGTACACTATTATATTCACTCCCTGATATTCATCACGCTCTACGTGTAGCCTTTGAAACTTATCACCTCAAATTTGTTTCTTTAGAGGGAATCAGATAAGCGCTTGGTCATGGTGTTTCATATTTAATAGACACACTTACTTAAGATAATCAAGAACATATTGAACCGCTTTTTTTTGATAGAAATTCATCTTATTATAAAAATCATGCAACCATTCATTCATGTCCTTATGATGGTATTGTTGATTTATTAAAATACATCAAAAATAGTAAACTGAAAATAGGGGTTGCATCAAATAAAGGTCACGATATTGATGGGGAACCTAAAAAACCAGTAGCTGACAAGGTATATGATGTCATTAAACATTTAAATGTATATCCACATGAGGTATTATATATCAGCGATTCAGAACCAGATATTTTAGTCTCAAAACATATAGGACTTAAACATATCATTGTAACGTATGATTACAGAGACAAACAAACATTATTAAGACTCAATCCAGCGTCTGTTGTAGACACAGTACAATCATTAACACATGAAATAGAGAGGATCATTTATGGAAGCAATTAAATTAAGTAGAGTAAGTAAATATTATCATCAAGGGGACCAAGTGAGTGTAGGAATGAAGCACATCTCATTGACATTTCACATGGGTGAATTTATTGCCGTAACCGGTGAGTCTGGAAGTGGTAAATCAACATTACTCAACGTATTATCTGGATTAGATAAATATGAAGAAGGTGAGATGTTTATTTTTGGTGAAGAAACGTCTCATTTTGAAGTTTCAGATTTTGAAAAATATCGAAGAGAGTATGTAGGATTTGTTTTTCAAAACTACAATATTATTGATTCTTATACAGTGATGCAAAATGTTTTACTCGCTTTAGAATTACAAGACTATCCAAAAGAAAAACGTAAAGAACGCGCGAGCGAACTCATTAACTTAGTTGGTTTAAATCGACAAAAACATCAAAAATCATCAAAATTATCAGGTGGTCAAAAACAACGTGCAGTCATCGCAAGAGCACTCGCAAAAGATACACCTATTTTAGTTGCTGATGAACCAACAGGAAACTTAGATCAAGAATCAGCAGCACAAATTATTCAACTACTTAAAGACATTGCTAAACAAAAACTCGTCATTTTAGTCACGCACGAA
>JBMTKL010000029.1:0-8029 GCA_049439405.1 Acholeplasmataceae bacterium
TACACCGATTCAACAAGAATCTTTTTTAGCATTTAAATCGGGCAGATCTTTAGTTGGCATTGCACCGACAGGTACTGGAAAAACACTTGCATATGGTATACCGATCATGGATTCACTGAAATCAACGTTTCAAGTATTGCAAGTTATCATTATGTTACCGACAACAGAACTGATTAAGCAAGTGGAAAAAATGTTAACGCTTGTCAGACCTTCGATTACAATAAAAACAGTCACTGGACTTGATGATATGAATAAGAAGAGCGCACAGCTCATCAATCATCCACCTCATATTTTAATTTCTACTCCAAAAAAATTACATGAATTAATGTTTGAAAATCAAGCCATTAATACGAAACATGTGAAACATGTGATCTTAGATGAAGCAGATATGATGTTTGATATTGATTTTATGCAAGACATCTCTCAATTAAGTGAACGTGTATTAAACGCAAGATTTTATTTATATTCAGCATCGTTAAAACCAACGATGAAACCATTTATCAAAAAGTTCTTTGGAGCATATAAGCTTATTGATACAAGTCATAAACATACGTTACCCATCAATTATGTATTTGTTGAAACACATCATGAGTTGAGAATGGAAACACTTGTTGATGTCATCAAGTCAATCACACCCTATTTAGGCATCATATTTGTGTCAAATAAAGACACATTAGAAACGCTCCATGCTTACTTATCTAATCAAGGCATTGATATTCCTATGATTTCATCAAAACAGCAATTAAGAAAACGATTTCAATTGATGAAAAAAATGGAAGCACTTGATGTAAGTTGGGTGCTTTCTACTGATGTATTAGCAAGAGGAATTGATTTAGATATTTCACATGTTATTCATTATGATTTACCTAGACCACTGTCTTTATTTATGCACAGGAGCGGAAGAACAGGTAGAATGGACCGCTCAGGTCATGTCATTACGATTTATGATCGTAAAGATGTTGTGAATATTGAAAAACTCATAAAACAAGGTATTCCATTTAAAAAAGCATCTGTTCAAGATGGCATACTTATTGAAAAACAAAAACGTGAGAAAAAAGCAGTCACGCCTAGTTCAATAAAAAAGAAAAAAATTAAAGTCAAACCCAATTATAAAAAGAAATTAAGAGAAGGGAAAAAATAACATGTTAAAAATAGGTTCTCATGTAGGATTATCTGGTCCAGATATGTATTTAGGATCCATTAAAGAAGCTTTGTCATACAATGCAACAGCAATGATGGTATATACTGGTGCGCCTCAAAACACAAGAAGAAGACCGATGGATCAATTTCTTATAGAAGAAGCAGTCGCATATATGAAAGCACATGGATTTGATCCGAATAATGTCGTCGTTCATGCACCTTATATTATCAATTTAGCAAACCCTGATCCTGAAAAAAGAGCATTTGCAATTTCTTTTTTAACGCAAGAAGTAAAAAGAACTGATGCACTTGGTGTTGACCAGATGGTACTCCATCCAGGAAGTGCAGTAGGTAAAGATCGACCGCAAGCAATAAAGTGGATTGCTGAAGGGCTTAACAAAGTTTTTGAGGCGACCCCTGAGTCAAAGGTCAGAATTGCTTTAGAGACCATGGCAGGAAAAGGGAATGAAGTAGGCAAGACTTTTGAAGAGTTGAAAGCAATCATTGATCTTTGTCACGGAACATCAAGACTTTCGGTGTGTTTTGATACGTGTCATACGCACGATGCAGGATATGATATTAAAGAGCATTGTGATTTAGTTAAAAAATCTTTCGATGATATCATTGGCTTAGAAAGAATTTCAGTGTTACATATTAATGATTCAAAAAATGAAAAAGGTGCTGCGAAAGATAGACATGAAAATTTAGGATTTGGTCATATTGGATTTGATCCACTCATTCAAATTATTTATGATGAAAATTTTAAAGATGTCATTAAAATACTTGAAACACCTTATGTTGAAGGTCAAGCACCATATAAATTAGAAATTGAAGCGATCAGACAAAAAACATTTAATCCTGATTTAAAAGAGACATTAAAACCATAAATAAAACACCTCATTTGAGGTGTTTTTTTATATGTCTAATATCCGTTGATACATGATTTCATATTTTAAAGCCATTTCATCAAGATATGATGTCACATGCATCGCATGAATAATTTTTTGATTAAAGTTTGTTGATTGTTCATGATAGTCTTTGATGGCTTGATCAAAAGCTAATTCAAATTCTTTTTGATCAAAGTTTTTGAAGGTATATCCATTTTGATCAGGTCCCTCATTAAATACGGTATCCTTGAGCCCCCCTGTAGCTCTGACGATAGGAAGCGTACCATATCGCATGGCAATCATATGATTAAGTCCACAAGGTTCAAATAAACTAGGAAGTAAGAAGAAATCTCCTGCAGCATAGGCACGTTGAGACAGTGCTTGATCGAATCCGTGATGAAAAAAGACTTGCTTAGGAAATTGTTTTTCTAATTCTCTAAAATAGGCTTCGTATTTTGGTTCACCTTCACCAATGATAACGAGTGCCGCATCATTGTTAGCAACCACATGATCGAGTTTATCTTTCATTAAATCAATCCCTTTTTGGCGACCGAGGCGACCAATAAATAAAAGGAGTGGTTTTTCTAAGTCAACATTGAGTTGGAGTGAACGGAGTAACGCCTCTTTATTTTTCCTTTTGCCTTCTTGATAGGTATCGATATCATAATTAATGGATAAGTGATCTTGAGTGGTTGGATCATATAACTCGTGGTCAAACCCATTAAGAATTCCAGTCAGATGATCTTGTCTTGATTTGAGTGCACTATCTAAATCGAACCCATAAAAACGTAATAATATTTCTTGTTTATATGTTTCAGAAACAGTATTGATCCAATGAGCTCTCATGATGCCAGTTTTTAAGAAGTTGAGTTGACCATGTAAAATATAGGTGAAATTTTTGTATGGCAAATACCTCTCATGACTACGGTCAAATATACCTTGTCTTTCGATATTATGAATCGTTAGTAATGTCTTTATTGAAGTATAAAAAGTGTCTTTACGGTACATACTATCGAGTAAAAAAGGAATGAAAGACGTTTGCCAATCATTGATATGAATAATGTCTACTGGATGGGTCACAGACTGTAAAACTTCTAAGACAGCTTTGTTAAAAATTAAATACCTAATCACATCTTCTTTTGGATCCATGGCATTAAAAAGCGAATTCTTAATAAAAATATATGGAACATCATGATAAGTATAGGTATAAAACTCAGTTGGTTCAGTATGATCACCAAGTGTGATGTCTTGTCTCTTAAATAACATGTATTTTGATTGATATGGATCATCTTCATAATACGGTAAGATGGTCGTGATGTTGTGTTTTCTACCTTTTAAAGTCTTTGGTAAAGACGCACTGATATCTGCAAGTCCCCCATGCTTTTGAAAAGGATAAACCTCTGTTGTTACAAAAACTATATTCATTCGTATCACCTATGTTCTTATTATACATGAAAAAGTCTTTTTTCATAGTTAATGATGCAGTAAAAATGCCTAAAATATGCTAAAATAATGAAGACAAAACATTTTATTGGAGAGTTTATGAAAAGATTTTCTGTCATTGGTATGCAATGGGGAGACGAAGGAAAAGGAAAGATGACTGACGTACTTGCACAACAAGCAGATGTCATCGTAAGGTATCAAGGAGGAGACAATGCAGGGCATACTGTTGTTTTTGATGACAAAAAAATTGATTTGCACTTGCTTCCATCAGGTGTTATTCACTTACATACAATTAATGTGATGACGCATGGTATGGTGATTAATTTAGATACTTTATTTAAAGAATTGAAAAAATTTCCTAATGCGACACTTTACATTTCAGATCGAGCTCACTTGGTGTTACCTTTTCATAAAACGTTAGACCAACAAAAAGAACAAGAGCAAAATATTGGTACAACTAAAAAAGGAATTGGGCCGACGTATGCAGATAAGATTTTAAGACAAGGTGTACGTATGGCTTCACTATTGTCTAAAGAACGTTTTATCAAAGATGCTTCACAATTAGCACAAGTACATCAGATCGCTTTTGATGCTGAAGGTTATTATCATGATTATGAATCAGATATTAAGCAATTATTACCTAAATTAAAGCATATTCCGTCCTTGTTAAATCAATACGTCTTAGATGGTAAAAAAATCATTTTTGAAGGTGCACAAGGTGTCATGCTTGATATCGATCATGGAACTTATCCTTATGTGACATCTTCATCACCATCGGTCTCAGGGATTCCGCAACAAGCTGGTATTCCTCCTTGGTTTATTCAAGGGTCACTAGGCATCATAAAAGCGTACTCAACACGTGTTGGGGAGGGACCTTTTCCAACTGAGATGGATAGTGATTTAGCACATAATATTAGAGAAGTTGCAAGAGAATATGGTACGACTACCGGGAGACCTAGAAGAATTGGATACTTAGATTTAGTAGCTTTAAGACATGCCGTCATGTCTTCAGGGATGACTCATATTGCAATCACAATATTAGATGTCATAAACGAAATGGATACGATTAAAATATGTGACTACTATGAGTACAATGGTGAACGAATAGATACATTACCTGCACACATCGATGATTTATATGAAGTCAAACCACATTATATTGACATGCCGTCATTTAAAGAAGATATTAGTGGATGTAAAACTTATGAGTCATTACCTCAACCTGCAAAAGATTATGTTGAGTTTATTGCAACGTCACTTCATTCCACACTCGCGTTTATTTCAGTGGGACCTGATCGTACACAAACGATAGAATGTGTCAACTTATGGGAGGAACGCAATGATTTCTAGATATCAAAGTCAACAAATGAGAGACATTTGGACCTTGCAAAATCGGTATCATACATTCTTGAAAGTAGAATTAGCGTCCATACATGCACTCGCTAAAGAAGGAAAAATATCTTTAGATACTGCACAAAAAATTGATAAAACAACGTTCGATCTAAAAGAAATACTAAACAAAGAAAAAGTATTGAAGCATGACGTGCTTGCTTTTATCGAAACATGTCGAGAATCTTTGGGAGATGAAAAAAAATATTTTCATTATGGTTTAACGTCTACCGATGTGGTTGACACCTCTATGTCACTTTTATTAAAAGAGGCCAATCAATTAATTGATGATGCCTTGCAAAGATTTTTAAAAGCAACAAAACAAACCATTAAAAATACGAAAAACATGCCAATCATGGCTAGAACTCATGGAATGTATGCAGAAGTAAGTACAGTAGGCATGAGGTATTTGAGATTATTTGAAACAATGAAACGTTTAGAGATACAGTTTTTTGAAGCGAGAAAACATATTGAAGTGATCAAACTTAGTGGTGCTGTTGGCACGTATTCAATTCTTTCAAGACAACATGAATGTTTGGTAAGAGATGAACTTCAATTACAGGATGCTTTGATGTCAACACAAGTGTTATCAAGAGATAGACACCTCACTTATATCCAAACATTATCAACGATGGCATCTGTGATTGAAGGATTTGCACTGGATATTCGTTTATATTCAAGATCAGATGTTTCTGAGATAAAAGAAGGATTTTCAAATAAACAAAAAGGGTCATCCGCGATGCCTCACAAAAAAAACCCTATCACAAGTGAAAATTTAACAGGGTTAGCCAGATTGATGCGTGGATATGTAACCATGGCATCGGAAAACATTGCATTATGGCATGAAAGAGACATTTCACACTCTTCTGTAGAACGTGTGATGTTAGAAGATGCAACATCTTTGATGGAAACGATATTCACAAGAGTCACGAAGATGATTGAATCACTCGTCTATGATCAAGATCAAATGCATAAACATATCATTGAAACATATGAAACTGCATTTACACAAAAAATATTACATCTCGCCATTGATGAAGGGTTAGATAGAATAGAAACATATGAAAAGCTTCAAGCATATAGTTTTGAAGCAATTAAGAACAAAACAAAGTTGACAAATTTATTAAGAAAAGATGCATTTTTTGAATCCATCCAAACGAAATTGGATGATGTCACGAATATGAATACAATAGTTTCTCAAATAACTTCTCAAATTGATACATTTTTAGAGGCATTTGACAACTAACTATGTTATAATTAGAGAGGAAAAAAATTGGAGGAAAAGATTTATGGCAAAAAAATATCATCAAGTGAATCCTAAGGTACCAAAAGAAGTATTATTTGGACTTATTGGTGTTCTTGTTATTATTGTTGGTTTATTTTTATTAACACTGAGATCAAATGAAGAAAAAATCTTTGATGCTTACGCTGTCACAGATGCAACGATTACTGAAAACCACCCATTTTATGAAGTCACCTACGAAGGAAATTTGTTTAACGATGGCATTCAAGACATATTAGCAAAAGAACGTTTCGTTATTTTGTATATCGGTAGTCCTTTATGTTCATATTGTGTTCAAACCATTGGACATGTCGAATCGTATTTTAATCAAGAAGGATTTGGAGATATCGTTGATCAAGTCTATTACTACCAAGATTTTGTTGGTGAAGATGCCTCATCAGATCGTGAAGCAATGCTTGCTGATTTTCCAACAATCGAAAGAACAACACCTCAAATTATTGCATTTTTAGATGGTGAAATATTTTTAGAATACACTGCACCAGAAAATGAAAACTACGCTGGCGCTGTTAGTTGGTTTTTTGAAGATTTAATGGATGCATTAGAAGATACTGATTATTTAGGATAAATGATATTACAAAACATAAAACAACAAGTATTTGAATCATTACAATCAATTTTAGGTGTTGAACCTGTTGTTGAATATGCGAAAAAGGGAGATGCACAACTTGCATGTCCTCTTTTTAAAGTTGCGAAAGAAAAAGGTGTTTCTCCTCAAGATATTTTCGCTAAAGTAAGAGATCAGGTTTTAAATATTGAATACATTAAAAAAGTCACATTCGAACGAGGATTTCTCAATATTTATCTCGATAAAGTCACATTCAGTCAAGATGTTTTTAGTGCCATTCTAAGTGCAAAAGACGGTGTTGGTCAGAAACAAAAAACACAAGAAGTCATTGCGATTGATTATTCCTCACCAAATATTGCAAAAAGATTTTCAGTTGGCCATATCCGGTCAACCGTTATCGGTGCTTCAATCAAGCGTATTTTAGTGCTTTGCGGATATCAAGTTGAAGGTATTAATCATTTAGGTGATTGGGGTACCCAGTTTGGTAAAATGATTTATGCATATGAACATTATGGCAACAAACAAATGTTAGAAAAAGATCCAATTCAAACGCTACAATCGCTATATGTACAGTTTCATGAAGAAGAAGAAAAAGACCCTTCACTCACAGATAAAGCTAGAGATATCTTTAAAGCGATGGAAGATGGAGACGCTTCTTATTTAGCGTTGTGGAGATGGTTTAAAGAATTATCCATGGAAGAATTTAATACATATTATGATTTGCTTGGTGTAACATTTGATCATGTCATTGGTGAGTCTTTTTATGAAGAATTTATGAATAAAGCGGTTGAAGAAATGGAAGCGAAAGGCATTCTAGAATTAGATGATGATGCAATGATCATTCGATTAGATGATGATATGCCTCCAGCACTCATTAAGAAAAAAGACGGTTCAACGCTTTACATGACGCGTGATGTTGCAGCAGCGATTTACCGTCATGAGACATTTCATGCCAATACGTTGCTTTATGTTGTAGGGAATGAACAGTCACTCCATTTTAAACAACTTCAAAAAGTATTAGAGAAACTAGAAAGACCAATAAAAATTGAACATGTTAATTTTGGATTAGTACTTCAAGATGGTAAAAAAATGTCAACAAGAAAAGGTGGCGTTACAACGTTAGCACAAGTCTTTGAAGAAGCCATCAAATTAGCTAAAGAAGCGATTGAAGAGAAAAATCCAACATTAGAAAACAAAGATGCAGTCGCTAAATCTATTGCAGTAAGTGCCATTATTTATAATGATCTTAAGCATGAAAAACATTTAAATGTTTATTTTAACTTACAAAATATGCTAAAATTT
>JBMTKL010000030.1:0-7679 GCA_049439405.1 Acholeplasmataceae bacterium
GGGTTTCTGGTTCATCTAAGAAATATATGCCATCTTCCCTCATTCTTGATTTAAAAAACGCTAAAAACCCTTCTCCATGACTTTTTTTAGTCAATTCACCATCATAGGTATTGAGCAATGCATGAAGCTCTTTTTTTGGTGCAGACAGTGCTTGATTATAGGCAAATGCACTTTTATGCTTATATGCCTCTTTTGTTTCTTCGATTTGCTTCAAAAGTAACGCTTTTTCATGCGTTAATTGTTGAATATACGTAATGAAATCTTCCCCAGAGAAATAAAGTCCTCGTTGTACTCTGGTTTTTTCAATAATTAAATAATCAGACAAAGGTTGAATGATATCTTCTAACGTTGAAATACTTTTTAATGATGCCGTTTTTATGGCATTTTGATGATGTGCAATCGCTTTAAGAAGTGTCGATTTCCCACTTCCATTATCTCCAACAAATATCGTGACTGGTGTCGTCAAATCAAGGGATGTCATATGTTTAATCACGGGTACATTCATTGGATACATATTCAGTTGATGTGGTCGTAATGATATTTTCTTAATCATTTAAATAAACATCCTTATTAACTCTATTATAGCATGTATTTTTTTTAGATAAATGTCCCTTTTTTTATCAATTTCGATATAATGACTCCTAAAGGTGTTGACATGTCATTATGGGAATATTTTATTGAAAAAAATTGGATCGTTCCAAAAAAGTCAATGATAAAAAAACACATAACCATCATGTGTTTTTTATTTGAGAGATTCAAAAAAAACGGTATGAAGTATCTCGTGTATCGGGTCTGTATACTCTAACTGTAATGTAAATTTTTTTGTTAATTGATACATCGATAATTTAGCCTGATACGTCTCGATTGCTTGAGCAAATATGTTCACATGGTCTTTTTGAAAAGCCATGACAATTACTGGACTCGCATGAAAACTATGTTTTAATGTTGACGCATTGTAAAAAGCGACTTGTCCAGCAAATAAACGTTCTTGAATGCGATCATCTAATGACATGATCAATTTCTTTAAAGTCTCATACATCTTTATCGCATCTTGATTTAGTGTCATGAGATACTCTTGAAGGGTATCGTACTTTGGCATAATTACACCTACTATTCATTATACATTTTATAATGGTAATTGAATGTGCCCTATTTGAATGGTATCACTGTATCCATAAATCCAAAAGGATTGTTCTTCATCGACAAATACAGAATAATGTCCACCAGTAGCAACATGAACAATGTTAGTGTCAACATATAATTGTTGAAATTGATTGACGTACATCTTTGTAACATTAGGTAACTGACCAAGCGTATTACTTCCAATACCTAACACATTTTCTTCGCTAATCATAATTGCATGACCATAGCCAAGTGTTATCGATACTGGAAATGACGCGTCAAGATTTTCTGTGACAAGAATAGGTGTATAGATATCCACGTCTGTATTTGACCCTAAAAGTCCATAAACAGATTTCCCAAACCCATAAACATGACCTTCACTTGTCACAACATAGGTATTGCCTGTCCCTAAAAAAACATGGCTTGGTTGACCATCAAAAGCATATGATAATTCCACCGGATTATGTTGATTTAACACATCACCTAATCCAAGTTGACCATTAAACTGACTTCCCCAAACAAAAAGTCTTTGATTACTAATTACAATACTATGATCTGCACCTAAATCGTAAGAATTGATCTCATGATCAAATTCCAAACTATGAGGTTTTCCTGTTATTGAAACTGTATGATTACCAAGTTGTCCCGATGTATTTGAACCAAAAAGAATGAGACGATTATGTGATGTTAATAATCCTGTATGAAAACCACCTAATTTAATATCTATAATACACTCATCTTCTTCAAGCGGTAAATATTGATTAATGGTTGTCGACATTGCTTTTTCTTCACCCTCAAAACCTAATTGACCGTATGCATTGTTTCCCCACATCCAAACATTACCAACCGACGTAAGTATGCCCATGTGTGCATAACCAGCATCCATGTGAATGATATATTCATCTTCTTCAAATTCGATGGTGTCTGTAATATTATAAGGTATTGATTTCGATACTCCATCAATATTTAGCTGGTACGATGTGTTATCTCCCCACATCCACAATTCTTGGTTGTTATCTAAATATGCGATAAAATTATTTCCTGAAACAAGTAATTGTGATGCCAATTGCTTAGAGTCATCAACTTCTAAATTTTCAGATACTTCTCTCGGTACACAACTAACGATCGTTATGATACTAAGAAAGATTAATAAAGATATATATATATTTTTCATTGCTTTCTCTCAACGTTTAAGACATCTTAAAAGCTTATTTCAAAAAGTTAAATACTTTGTCATGATAATTTAATTGTTTCTCCATCGGAATCTTTAAAATTACTAGTAACAATCATGACCAAATCAATGACCCACCAAATACCGAATCCTCCAAAGGTCGCAAGAAATAACACACCCGAGATAAATCTTCTTACTAAAAAGTAATGTACCCCTGGAAGAAATATAAATATTAATAATAAAACAAGTCCATTTGTCTCATTTCGATTTGAACGGTACGTTTGGTCAAATGTCGCCTCTACTACTAATGTTTCACCACAATAGGAGCATGTCTTATCTGTTTCTTGAACTTGGAAACCACAATTAGAACAATACTTTTTCATATATTCACCTTCACATATTTTTAATGATTGCTTTATCTTCTGATGTTAATTCAAAGTCAAACACGTCAATATTAGCTTGTTGGTGATTCGGGTTATGAGACTTAGGTATTACAATAAGACCTTCACTTAACTGATAGTTCAATATGATTTGACTCCATGTTTTTTGATAATTTTTTGCCATATCGGTCAACATTTTTTTTGTTTCTTCTGTCATTTTAGCTATAGAATGATATGCTTCAGGTATGACATCATTCGCTTTACAAAAATCGATGATTACTTGTTGGTGTCTTCCTGGATAAGATTGAAATTGATTGACAACTGGTTTGATTCTTGCATTTTCTAGCAAATATCCTAATTGTTCTTCGTTAAAGTTAGAAACACCAATGGATTTGATTTTTTCTGAATCCACATATGTTTCTAACACCTTCCATACACGTAAATTGTCTTCATTCGTCTCTAAAGGAAAGTGGATTAAATATAAGTCGATATAGTCAATGTCAAGTGCACCGAGTGATTGTTCAACAGTGGCTTTCACTAATTCATTGGTCCCACTATATGCAACATCCGCAGGGATTTTAGAGACTACAAAAAAATCTTTACGGTCAACACCTGACTCTTTGACAGCTTTCCCAATAACCGCTTCATTTCGATACATCACTGCTGTATCAATGAGACGATATCCTAATGCAATCGCTGAACGAAGTTCTTTCGTATCAAAATTTATGGCTCCATGAAAATCATTATTGTCTTTTCCGAATGTATTCGTTCCTGTACCAAATGCTGGCATTTGAATGCCATTATTTAATGTGTAATATTTCATCATTTAAACTCCTTCAAACCAAAGTGCTGACTCAAATTCAGCTGATTCTTTTGAATCCGAAGCATGAATAAGATTTTCAATCATTCGAGATTCTTTTGATGCTTTTTCAAAGGAATCGATACCAAACATGCCTCGAATGGAATGTGGATCAGCTTTCGCTGGATCGGTTGCGCCAATGAGTTCACGAACTTTTACAATTGTATTGCTTTCAGAAACAACTTCAGCAATAATCACTTCATGGTCTTTAAAAAAATTTAAGATAGCTTGTTCAAAATATGGAAGATTAAGTCTATCGATGACCTCTTGATAGTGAGCAATAATTCGTTCTTCCGAGACTTTGACTATTTTAGATTGTTGAATGATAAGTGCTTCACTTTTAAAGATATTTAATATGTCTTCTGCTAGATTTCTTTTAATTGCATCGGGTTTGATTAGTATAAAAGTTTTTTCCATACATATACCTTTCTATGAGACAACGATTTAGTTGGATATCTCAATATTTATGTTTATTATAGCATTGATGCGATAAAATGAATATAAAAAGCCACTAAATGTGGCTTTGTGTAAAAATGAATGGCGTTTCAGGTGGGATTCGAATCACCAACCGATAGCTTAGAAGTCTTGCCCTGGAAAATTAGGAATTATCACAACTGGCATGTTTTTCATTTTTTTATCAATCATGACACGTTCTTTTTATTCATCGTTTTATGACACTATCATAAAACATCACACATAATCCTAAAAAGATTAAAAGATAATAACTCATGAATCGCCATAAAAGCATTGTCCAAAAAAGTAGTCCACCACTCACCATAGAAAATATAATTGTGAATGATATTTCTGCACCACCACTATTTCCAGGCGTTGGAATAAATGCAATGGCATTATAAACAAACACAGTTAATACAAATAATTCTATATATGTAACATCAACGCCACTTCCTTTCAAAACAAAATAAGGAATCGAAAAGATGGCGATTTGATACACAACAGAAAGTAAGAATGTACTTACTAATACGCGTTTTGATTGTGAAATTAAATGTAAATTATGCTTAAAACGCTCTAAAAATGACATCACATGTTTCATTTTTTGAATCGGATTAGACATCAGTTTTAGCGCTTTTAAGATTTTTAATACACTAAAAATGAATTTACTCGTAACTTTCGGAAACACTGAAAAGATGATGACAAGAAATGGAATGAATATTGCAAACACACCCCCAAAGTATGCTGCAATTTTTATTCCCGGTGTCGTGATGTAATGACCAAAGAAAATAAATGCAATGACAGCAATTAAACTAAAGGCAATTTGCATCATCGAAAATGCTGATATCGTCACGCCTCCTGCTTTTGCGGATGGAACGCCATTTTGATATAAGTAAATGACTTGTGCGGCTTGACCACCACTTCCTAATGGTGTGATGTTATCATAGTACTTTCCAATTATTGCTGTTTTAAGTGACAATAAAAACCGCTTTTCACCGGTTGTAAAATATATCATATGAAAATATTTTAAACCTTCTGTGATAAGTGCGATGATTGGCATTAAAAATGCCATCAAAACATAAACAACATGCGTCTTCCATAACGCGAATATATTACTGAAACCCATCGTTGTGTCTGTACTAAATGCATTTCGTGCAATGATCCATACAACCGCCACATTAATTAAGATAAATAGGATATTAAGGAGTCTTTTTCTTGTATTTTTTTGCATGTTTACTCTTTACTTAAACGTTAAACGTATTTCTTAAGTACATTTTATCATATAGAGGATGCATCGACATCGTTTTTTTATGAAAAATTCGACTTCTATTATTTTATGATTATCAAAAATCATATGATTTTAGTGAATATTTGCTATAATTAGCATATATTTCTTAAGGGGTATGACCAATGAAAAATGAACGATATCAATTAAATAAAGAACTTGCTCAAATGTTAAAAGGTGGCGTCATTATGGACGTTGTGAATGCCGAACAAGCTAAAATTGCAGAAGCAGCTGGAGCTGTTGCTGTGATGGCACTTGAGCGAATTCCAGCAGACATCCGCGCTGCAGGTGGTGTATCAAGAATGAGTGATCCTAAACTTATTAAAGAAATTCAAAAAACAGTAAGTATACCTGTCATGGCAAAAGCCCGTATTGGACATTTTGTTGAAGCACAAATTTTAGAAGCTTTAGAAGTCGATTATATCGATGAATCTGAAGTATTATCTCCAGCAGACCCACAGTTTCACATAAATAAACAAGCATTTAAAGTCCCTTTTTTGTGTGGTGCGAAAAACTTATCTGAAGCACTTCGTCGCATTGAAGAAGGTGCTGCGATGATTCGTACAAAAGGTGAACCAGGGACTGGAGATGTCATCCAAGCAGTCACACACATGCGTTCAATTCTAGGTGACATAAGAATGATTCAATCACTGAGAGAAGACGAACTCTACAATAAAGCGAAAGACATGCAAGTCCCGTATGACTTATTATTACTAGTTCATCAAACAGGAAAACTTCCTGTTGTGAACTTCGCTGCAGGTGGTGTCGCAACTCCTGCTGACGCTGCGCTTATGATGCAACTTGGTGCAGATGGTGTCTTTGTAGGGTCAGGTATTTTTAAATCAGGAGATCCAGCAAAACGAGCAAAAGCAATCGTTGATGCTGTCACGAATTTTAAAGATGCCAAATTGCTTGCTGAAGTATCAGAAAACCTAGGTGAAGCCATGGTAGGCATCAACGAAGACGAAATTAAGTTGATTATGAGTGAACGTGGCATCTAATCCAATAACGATTGGCGTATTATGTTTGCAAGGTGCTTTTATCGAACATATTCATCTACTTCAAACAATGAACATCGATACATTTGAAATACGTCAAAAAAAAGATTTACAAATCCCCATGGATGGATTAATCATCCCTGGTGGAGAAAGCACCGCAATGTTTCGTCTTTTAAATCACTTAGACATGAAAGATACTCTAACAAAGATGATACAAGAAGGACTACCTGTTTTTGGAACATGTGCAGGTTTACTTCTTCTCGCGAGAGACATTGACAACTACCAAGAGTCATTTTTAAAAGTCATGAATATTAAAGCGAAAAAAAACGCTTATGGTAGACAACTTAGTAGCTTCAGAACAAAAGGAACATTCGCATCTAAAGAAAACATTGAATTCGTTTTTATTAGAGCACCATATATTGTGACTGCATCAGATGATGTAGACATACTCGCGACACATGAAAATAAAATTGTTGCTGCAAGACAACATCATATGCTTGTCACTGCATTTCATCCAGAGCTTTCTGGCCAAACAAACATTCATGATTACTTCATTGATATGATTAAAGCATCAAATAGAACACAAAAGCCATCGTAAGATGGCTTTAAATAATTTACAGTGGCGTTTCAGGAGGGAATCAAACCCCCGATCGACAACTTAGAAGGTATTTCATTATTTATTAATTGATCTTTTTTTATTTAAATCAATTTCAATTTTAATTATCTGTTTGAACTTCAATATCAGGAATTAATGTTTCTGGCCTTAGATATACTTTATAATGGAATTCAGACACATTTGCGGTTTCCAGTTGAAGAACAAAATAAGTTACGTTGTCTGATAATCCTAGAAAATGTTTTTCATATTCATCCTCTCCAACTTTACAAGTCACTTCTAATTGATTGTCATAGACATCAGCCATGATGCTACAATACCCTTCCATTGCAAACATATATGCATCGGTGATACCATTATAAAAAACAATTTTTCTAAGTATCTTGAATTGGTCTGCTTCTTCTGATAAATTCTCAGAAACTAAGTCTGCTGGAGAGTCACAAGATGCAAGAAAAAATAAAGACGCACAAATAAATAATATACTAAAAAAATTTTTCATAATCTACTCCTTTCTTTTTTTTAGTATAGCATAAAAAAACCATTTCAATGGTTTTTTTCATCTTTATATGTCGTTTCAGGAGGGATTCGAACCCCCGACCGACAGCTTAGAAGGTATTTTGCACTATATAGCTGAGCTACTGAAACGTTTAAAGCATAAATATTATAGCTTACGATTAAAATACCGTAAAGTAATCTAGGAGTTACATTGTTAAATCAATTTTTATCTAAATAATTCAGCTTTAATAAGACGACCTATAATTATTTAAAAAATCCCAGAGTAATTGATTAGGTGATAAACCA
>JBMTKL010000031.1:0-7668 GCA_049439405.1 Acholeplasmataceae bacterium
TGTTTCAAAATATAAGCTTGAATACATATAAAGATACGTATCAACATTTGCTAGTTGCACCAAAACATTTTAAACAAACATTACTTAAACATATCGAAGATGAAACAAAAAAAGGTAAAGAAGGGTATATGTTTTTTAAAATCAACTCTATCACCGATATGGACATCATTAAAGCGCTTGTCCATGCCTCACAACAAGGCGTTAGAATCGAAATGTTTGTCAGAGGTATATGTTGTATTCTTCCAGGAATTAAAGGATATACAGAAAACATCACGATACGTTCTATCGTTGGTCGATTTTTAGAACATTCAAGACTTTATGTTTTTGGTTATGATTTTGAGCATATGTACATTGGTTCTGCTGATTTTATGACAAGAAACACTGAAAGAAGAATTGAAGTGGCTGTACCAATCTATGATCATTATCATAAAATGTTTATGGCATCATATATCGATGTCTTAAAATCAGATGATGTGATTAGCAAAGAAATTAATTCTGAAGGTGAACATAAAATCATACAGCCATTTGATGTACCAATGAATAGTCAAGAATATATGATGCATTATTATTTGGATATGTTTCCAAAGAAAAAAACATTGTTTCAAAAAATCTTTAGACATTAAAAAAAGTCGCTGATGCGACTTTTATTTTGCAGTTTTTACAATTTGAATCATAATTTCTAGTGCTTTTTCCATTTGTTGAATAGAGGCAAACTCTAACCGACCATGGAATTGGTAACCGCCGGTACCTAAGTTAGGACATAGTAATCCTTCATAAGTCAATCGTGCACCATCTGTACCTCCACGAATAGGTGAAGAAAAAGGTTTTACGCCACAATATTCAATAGCATTGATTGCACGGTCAATAATTTCCATTTTTGGTTTAATTTTTTCAAACATATTATAGTAAGTATCTTTAAGTGTCAATTCAACAGCTTGATATCCATATTTCTTGTTCATGAATTCAGCAATCGTCTCGAAAGTATTTTTTTGATCATGAAATAAATTCATATCATGATTTCTAATAATATAAACAGCTTTTGCCTCTTCAACACTCGTATGAAGTTCTGATAAGTGATTAAATCCTTCGTAACCTTCAGTATTAGCAGGATCTAAGAAAGGTGGAAGCATTTGATGGAATTCCATCGCGAGGTGACCCGCATTGATCATTTTATTTTTAGCAGTACCGGGATGGATACTATTTCCTGTGAAAGTTAACCATGCATGTGCGGCATTAAAATTTTCATATTCGATACCACCAACTTCACTACCATCCATGGTGTAAGCATAGTCCGCTTTAAAATAATCATAATTAAATAAATTTGCACCTCGTCCAATTTCTTCATCTGGTGTAAAACATAAATAAATGTCTCCGTGTTTGATTTCGGGATGTTCGCTTAAGTATTCTGCAAGTTCCATCATTTCAGCAACACCACATTTATCGTCTGCACCGAGTAAGGTATTTCCATCAGTAACAATAATATCATCTCCAATAACTTTCGAAAGTGAAGGATAACGATCTGATGCCATGGATAAAGTATCACTTAATTGAATCGATGTTCCATCATATTTTTCGATGATTCTAGGTTTTACAGGTCCTCCTGGAGCATCAGGTGAAGTATCGACATGAGAAACAAATCCGATAGGGATAAAGCCATCTGCATTTTTGTGAATCGTCGTGTAAGTATACCCGTGCTTATCCATAAATGCATCATAACCCATTGCTTTTAACTCATCAACGAGAACTTTTGATAAATCTTTTTGTTTTTCAGTCGAAGGACATGTGTCGACGTAAGGATCAGATTGGGTGTCAATTTGAACATACTTTAAAAATCTTTTAGTTAGTCGTGTCATAAATGTTCTCTTTTCTATTAATCAATTAATTTTATTGTGTATATTATAACAAATTTAAACTTAAATTAAAAAAATTAATTTTATTATTGACATTCATAAAAATAATTAATATAATTAATTTATAAATTAAAAAAATTAATTTTAGAAAGCGTCAAATAAAAAATTATGAAACATCAAGATGTTAAAATTAAACAAGCCTGGTTTTTAATTTTTAAAATTAAAATCAAAGACGAACCCTGGGTATCACTGTTCATAAGACTATTATTTTTATTACCTGTACCACTCTTTATCCTCAAATTATTGATTCAGGTCATTCCAAACCGAGTCTTTGAAGATATCCCATTCACTAAAAAAGATTTAAAACATTTGATTGGCGCTAAAGGCATACTAGTAGATATTAAGACTAAAGATGGCAATCGCATCTTTATCAAAAGTATATAGGAGGAACTATGAAAAAAACGCATATCGCACCACTTCAATGTCCAGTTTGTGAAAAGGCAATGGAAATACAAACATTGCATTGTCATCATTGCGAAACAACAGTTGATGGACACTTTCACGTCTCTAAATTTAATTATTTAGAAGAGGAAACACAATATTTTATAGAAATATTTGTAAAAAATAGAGGGAATATTAAGGCGATTGAAAAAGAACTCAATATTAGCTACCCTACAGTTAAGAAATTACTTGATGAAGCAATCACTAAACTCGGTTACAAAGTATTAGATGAACCAGAAGAACCAAAAGAAGATCCACTACAATTATTAAAAGAAGGAAAAATCACAGCTGAAGAAGCTGCAAAAAGATTAAAAAAATAAGGAGAAATATCATGGCTAAAGAAGAAAGAAAACAAATACTTGAGATGTTAAAAGAAGGAAAAATCACTTTTGAAGAAGCTGAAAAACTTTTAGATGCACTTTCAGAGAAAAAAGAAGAGGTGGATGTTGAAGTCATTACTAAACCAGGTTCAAGAACGATGCTTAAAATTTTAGTGAATACCAATGATGGAGATAACGTTAAGGTTCAAATTCCAGTTGAATTTGCTAAATTTGTTAAAAAAGGAAATACCAACTTAAAATTAGATGAATTTAATGTTGATGTTGATGCGATTATTGAAATGATTGAAGAAGGCGCATTAGGTGAAATTGTCGATATTAAGACTGCTGATGGAGAAGTTGTCAAAATTGTAGTAGAATAAATAGAATCAGAGGCAATTATGTTATTTTCAAAACACTTCAGAGGATATTACATCAAGTACATTATCCCTTATGTCATTGGCATAGGGGTTTTGCTGTTTATCGATTACATACAACTTAATATACCAGAGTACATCGGTCAAATCATCGATACACTCAGAGGCGATCAAAATATGATTGAAATGCGAAATTTACTTGTATTGATTGGATATTTAGCATTGATCATAACATTGGGTCGTTTTTTATGGAGATACACTATTTTTGGAGCATCTCGAAACATCCAATTTGATTTAATGAACAAGATGTTTAAACATGCAACGGAACTACCACAATCTTTTTATGCAAATGAAAAAGTTGGAGGGATGATGGCATACTATACCAATGATTTGGAAGCGATTAGAATGGCTTATGGGCCTGGAATTCTAATGCTTGTTGATGGTGTTGCACTTGGTTCTTTTGCAGTCGTTAAGATGCTTAGACTCAATACAACAATGACATTATATGCAGGTATTCCTTTGATTGTCATGTTTGTGTTTTTATCCATCGTGATGAGACGGTTTCAAAAAATGTTTAAGATTCGACAAGAATCTTTTGAAGATTTAAGTGACTTTACCCAAGAAAATTATTCTGGAATTACAGTCGTTAAAGCTTTTGTGAGAGAACTTAAACAATCCATTACTTTTGACTACAAAAGTAAAGATTTATATGGTAAAACAATAGGGTTTGTTAAATATCAAATCGCAATTCAAATCATTATTAGTGTTGCCATTAATATCATTGTATTGTTTATTGTTGTTTACGGAAGTTTTCAAGTCATGAGAGAAGATCCAACACTAACTGCTGGACAACTCACCGAATATATGGCGTATTTTTTCACACTTTTATGGCCAACCATGGCACTCGCTAGATTTTTTGTAATTCAATCTCAAGCTAAAGCTTCTGCAGAGCGTATCAATGAGTATTTAGATGCAGAAATTTCTGTAAAAGATAGTGAAGATGTCAAGTCTCAAACATTATTTGGTGAGATTGAAGCGAAACACTTAACCTTCACCTATCCAGACGGAGATACACCTGTTTTAAATGACGTATCATTTAAAATAAAAAAAGGTGAAATGGTTGGAATATTAGGAAGAACAGGAAGTGGGAAAAGTAGTCTTGTTGATTTATTTTTAAGAACCTATAATGTCAATGAAGGCCAGCTTTTTATTGCAGGACATGACATGATGACACTTCCAATTAAAGACGTACGAGAACTGATGGGTTATGTACCACAGGATAATTTCTTGTTTTCTGAAACGATTAAAGATAATATTGCATTTGCATATGAAGACGCAGATTTAGAACTTGTCACTCAAGCTGCAAAGTTATCTGATGTACACGATAATATTGTAGAGTTTAAACATCAATATGAAACAATGCTTGGTGAACGAGGTGTGACGGTTTCTGGTGGACAAAAACAAAGGTTATCGATTGCTCGTGCCATCGCTAAAGATCCTGAAATTCTTATTTTAGATGACTCTGTTTCAGCAGTCGATACAAAAACAGAAGAAGCCATTATTAGTAATTTATTTAAGATTAGAAAAAATAAAACAACGATTGTGATTGCACACCGTATATCAACGGTTAAACACATGGATAAAATTATTTTATTAGATCATGGTAAACTCGTGGGATTAGGCTCTCATGAAGAATTATTAAAATCTTCACCACTCTATCAAGACATGGTAAGAAGACAGCAGCTTGAAACAATGATTGAGGAAGAAGGTGATGACGCATGAAAGACTTTAAAGAATATACACGTGAGCGTCCTGATGCTGAGATTCTCAAGCGTTTAATTGCATATCTCAAACCACATAAGAAAAAATTCATCATCACGATGATCTTGATGTTTTTTTCAATTGTTGTGCAACTCATCCCTTCATTACTCATCGGTATTACCATCGATGTGATCGTTGATACAAGTATTTTATATGATGAAAAAGTATCGTATCTATTGTATTTATCTGTAGGGTTTATCGGGATATTAAGTATAGGAACCACAATACAGTATTTTCAAACACTATGGCTCCAAGAAATTGGTCAACAAATTATTTTAGTGATGCGTCAAGAAGTATTTGATCACATTACTGCATTAGGGCTTGATCAAATCAATCAAGTACCTGTGGGTAAGTTAGTCACTCGAGTGACGAACGATACGAATACGCTCTCTCAGATGTATACTGATGTTGCTGCAAACCTCATTAGAAATATTGTTTATTTAATCGGGATTATCATCGTATTAGGGTTTATTAATATTAAGATTACATTATTTATACTCCTTTTTTTACCAGTGGTTTTAGTTGCAACTATTATTTTCAGAAAATATTCTCGTTCAGCATATCGTCAAGTGAGATCGAATGTTTCAGAAATTAATGCATACTTATCTGAACATTTGTCAGGGATGAAAATTATCCAAGCATTCAACCAAGAAGAAAAGAAAAACCAAACATTTAGAGCAAAATCTAAAGCACTTAATAAAAGTTATATGAAAGAAATTTATGTGTTTGGTATTTATAGACCGCTCATGTATTTGTTTTCAATCATAGGGACAATTATTGTACTTTATTTAGGGATTGTTGATGTGATGAACGGTGCTGTATATTTAGTGCCGTTTACTGCAGGATTACTCTTTAGTTTTTATAATTATATTAGAGATTTCTTTGAACCAATTTTACAAATGGCAGAGCAATTCAATATGCTTCAAAACGCTTTTGCGAGTGCAGAGAAAATATTTGATGTGTTAGACACCGTACCGACGATTAAAGACAATGATGACGCAGTAAAACTTGAATCATTTAAAGGGTCTATTGTCTTTGAAGATGTATGGTTTTATTACATAGAAGATGAATGGGTATTAAAAGGTGTAAGCTTTGAAGTGAAACCTGATGAAGTTGTCGCTTTCGTTGGCGCAACCGGTTCAGGAAAATCAACCATTCTTAATTTGATCGTAAGAAATTATGATATACAAAAAGGACGTATCCTGATTGATGGTATCGATATTAAGACGATTCATAGAGCATCACTTCGACAACATGTAGGACAAATGTTACAAGATGTATTTTTATTTAGTGGCACCATTAAAGATAATATTACACTTTTTGATCAATCCAAAACGGATGAAGAGATTGTAGAGGCTTCAACATATGTTGGTTTAGATCCATTTATTCAAACATTGAGTGATGGTTATGAACACAAAGTATTAGAACGAGGAAATAATTTTTCAAGTGGTCAAAGACAGCTTATTTCTTTTGCTAGAACGATCTTATATCAACCATCACTGATGATTTTAGATGAAGCAACTGCAAATATCGACAGTGAAACAGAAAGTATTATTCAAGAATCGCTTGAGAAAATGATGTCAATTTCTACCATGCTAATCGTCGCCCATCGTTTGTCGACCATTCAGCATAGTGATAAGATCATTGTGCTTAGTCATGGTAAAATAATGGAAATGGGTTCTCATCAAGCTTTATTAAAACAAAAGGGAATGTATTATCATTTATACCAACTTCAATACGAAGACAAGAAAGGAAAAGAAGAACATGCTTAGTAAAGACATACTACAAAGTTTACTTGATGAAGGTTTAAAAACAGGTGCAGAGTTTGCTGAGATCTTTTTTGAAGATACGAATCAATCAAGTATTCGAGTAACATCTGGAGATGTCACGAATGCATCATTTAATAATATTCATGGTGCAGGTGTACGATTAATGGTCGGTACAGATGTGGTATATGGGTATACCAATGATGTATCAGAAAGTAGTATTAGAAAGTTAATGATTCAATTACGTGCATCATTTAATGGATCTCCAAATAAAGCGACACCGTTAGGTGAAGCAAAACCATTTACGTATACCATAAAAAAACCGATGAAAGAGGTCACACAACAAGAAAAAGCTGACAAACTTGTATCTCTTTCAAACATCATAAAAGGACACGATGAAAGAATTGTTCAAGCTATTTCGATGTTACTAAACTGGGAACAAAATATTTTAGTCGTCAATAGCAATGGTGTTTACCAAGATGATATTAGAACATATGCAAGACTTATTTTAATGAGTGTGGCCAGTGAAAACGGAAATATGCAACAAGTTTTTGAAGGTCCTGGTCGCGCAATGGGTTTTGAGATTTTTGATGAAATTGACACAGAAGCGCTCGCAAAAGATGTCGCTGAACGTTCAATTTTAATGCTATCTGCTGAATCAATCGTTGCTCAAGAAATGCCTGTGGTCATCCACAAAGGTTGGGGAGGCGTGATTTTCCATGAAGCTTGTGGACATCCACTTGAAGCGACTTCAGTTGCTAAAGGGCTATCACCATTTGTCGGTAAACTCGGTGAGAAAATAGGATCGGATGTCGTCACGGCATATGATGATGGTGATGTTGCTGGTGCTTGGGGTAGAACCTCTTTTGATGATGAAGGCATGAAGACCCAAAAGAATTTACTCATTGAAAATGGTATTTTAAAGAGTTATTTAGTCGATTACCGCAATGGATTTAAGATGGACCACAAACCTACAGGCTCAGGAAGAAGACAAAATTATAAATTTCCACCAACATCGAGAATGAATACAACATAT
>JBMTKL010000032.1:0-7004 GCA_049439405.1 Acholeplasmataceae bacterium
TTGAGTTTTAATCTTGCGACCGTACTCCCCAGGCGGAATGCTTAATGCGTTAACTTCGACACCCAATCTACGTGAAATCGGTCGTCGAGCATTCATCGTTTACGGTGTGGACTACCAGGGTATCTAATCCTGTTTGCTACCCACGCTTTCGTGCCTCAGCGTCAGTGAAGACCCAGCAAGCCGCCTTCGCCACTGGTGTTCCTCCATATATTTACGCATTTTACCGCTACACATGGAATTCCACTTGCCTCTATCTCACTCAAGCCATCCAGTTTCCTTAGCATCACAGCGTTAAGCACTGCACTTATACCAAGGACTTAAATGGCCGCCTACGCACCCTTTACGCCCAATAATTCCGGATAACGCTTGCCCCCTATGTATTACCGCGGCTGCTGGCACATAGTTAGCCGGGGCTTATTCATCAGGTACCGTCACACCCGTTTTTCCACGGGTCATTCTTCCCTGATAAAAGAACTTTACATACCGAAATATGTCTTCATTCACGCGGCGTTGCTCGGTCAGAGTTTCCTCCATTGCCGAAAATTCCCTACTGCTGCCTCCCGTAGGAGTTTGGGCCGTGTCTCAGTCCCAATGTGGCCGTTCAACCTCTCAGTCCGGCTACGCATCATGGTCTTGGTGAGCCGTTACCTCACCAACTAACTAATGCGCCGCAGGTCCATCCTCAAGCATACCAGTGGTCCTTTAATATTACAGAGATGCCTCTATAATAACTATCCAGTATTAGCCATCGTTTCCAATGGTTATCCTCGTCTTGAGGGCAGGTTACCTACGTGTTACTCACCCGTTCGCCACTAAGGTACAAGTACCTTCGTTCGACTTGCATGTATTAGGCACGCCGCCAGCGTTCATCCTGAGCCAGGATCAAACTCTCCATAAATTTTATTTTATAAATCGTTTAATTAGCTCTGAAAAGTATTTAAACTTGAAATTGTTTTTTTCTTGATACTTTACTTATCATGATTCAGATTTCAAAGACCTTCTCACACGTAGTGAGTGCTATACTATAATATCACACGTAAAGACCCGAGTCAACATATTTGTGCTTCTTTTTTTTCGTGTTGCTTAATCCATGCTTTTCAGGGTAGTTTTTAGATGTAATTTTATTGAGCAGCGTAATTATTCTATAAGAAACCATAACGTTTGTCAATGGTTTTAATCAACTTTTTTGACTTTTTTTATTAAGCGCTTAGATAAGCCCTCTAATTATTCTTATGATGTCGTGATATGTCACATAAACAAACAAAATCATGAGGGCATAAAACATGATCATGTTCACTGTATTTTCAAGTTTCTTTGATAACCTTTTTCTAGTGATTCCTTCATAGGCTAAAAAGACAAGTCTTCCACCATCTAATGCTGGAATTGGTAATAAGTTTAATATGCCTATATTAATACTTAAAAATGCTGTAAACGCTAGTATTGCAAGTAACCCTTGAGAAGATGTTCGACTGACGAGTGTAAAGATACCAATAGGACCTGATAAATCAGATAATCCAATGTCTTCATTTGGACTTAATAGTAACCCTAAAGTTTGATATACTTGTGATACATTATTTCCAATCATTTTAAAAGGATATAGTAATGAATATCCTAAATTAAATGAGGTGGTTGCAGTAATACCAAACTGAAAGGCAATGGATTCATAACCAAGTTTAGATAACGCTGACTCAGAAAGTATCGTATAGGTCAGTGTTTGAGCATCTGATCCATTAGCGTAATATTTGACTGTGACATCACCAGCATTCACCGTTTGGAAAAAAGCGATGACATCATCGAAATCATTAATATCTTGGGTTACAGTCCCTTGAGATAATTCATAAATCACATCGTATTGACCAAGACCTGCTTCTTGAGCACGACCAAATGTTTGAGCAATACGATCTAAAATCTCACCATTTGCATCAATATTTGAAAACCCACCGGTTTGAATGACCACCGCGAGTGAGACATCTTCATAGGATTCAACGTTACCATTTTCTTTTTCTACTTCAATATCTACGACATGTGACGCTAGATCACTTGTTATAACTCCTAAGTCGTTCCAATCATTAACCACTAGACCATTAATTGAGGTGATTTTGTCTCCAGCAACAATCCCTACACTTGATGCAGGATACCCTTCAATCACATCTCCAATTGCATTTGAGTCCAATTGAGGTTGAAAAACAAAAAACGCCACGATCAAATATAACACAAATGCCAGTACAAAATTCATGAGTGGTCCACCAAAAATCGTTAAAAATCTTTGCCACAAGGTTTTAGACTCAAAACTTTGCTCTTCAGGTGTCACTTTCATATACTGATTGTTTTTAAGGATATATTTACACGTTCTTTTGACTTGATATGTGATACCTTGGTCATCTACCGTAAGTGTCACAAACATATCTGCCATCGATTGTCCATACAAGTCATAATCTTTGACGATACCGACCACAGGTTGATGTTCCACATCCAAAGTGTGAATTTCATCAACGATACCATCTGCACCGAGATGAAGTCCTACTTTCTGACCTTTTTTAATCATTGCATCAGAAACTTCTTCTCCTGCCATCGATACATATCCACCAATTGGAATGCCTCTTACTGCATATAATATATCGTCTTTCCCTCTTTTACCATAGACAAGCGGACCCATTCCAATCGCAAACTCATGGACTAAAATACCTGCTTTTCTGGCAAAATAAAAATGTCCAAATTCATGGATTAATATAATACCGCCTAAAACAACTAAAAATAATAAAATATTTAAAATAATCATGTAAACTCCTTAAATCAGTTGCGTAAAAATATATAAGACTGATGAGATATACATGGATACCATAATCATGGAATCAAAACGGTCCATGATACCACCATGTCCTGGAAATATATTGCTGAAATCTTTAATATCATAATGTCTTTTAAGTTTTGAAGCGAACAAATCACCAAATTGAGAGACAATCGATGCACTAAACGTTAATATGATTACACTTAATGTCCATACACCATCTGACATGTTTGATGGAAAGACTTGATCAAATAACGTCTGAAGTCCTGAAGCATTGAAAAGATCACCAATGATCGTTCCTGGTGTAAATAACACACCGTAAAATAATGCGAACCCACTTGAAATAACGGTAGCAATGATGGTACCACCAATAGCACCTTCCCATGTTTTCTTAGGACTAATCGTTGGTGCTAACGGATGTTTTCCAAAACGCATTCCTATAAGATAAGCAAAAGTATCTGTCACGGTCGAAATGAACACCATATAAAAAATAAAACGTATCCCTAAAAATCTTAATACGGTGATGGCAGCTGCACCAAATCCAATATAAGTCATCACCAGAAGTGCACTACCAACATGAACAACTTTAAACGAATCTGATAACACAAAATAAATAAGCATCAACACAACAACCACTGGAATAATAGCTTTAATTAATGATGAATTAAATAATTCATCCGTTTGGTTTATTCCTAAAAATCCTGCAACAGATATATAAATGACGAGTGTGAGCACAATAGTAATCCATCGAAATAATGGTTTTAATGTCTCTTTCTTCTCAATCATCATGAGTAATTCACGAGATGCAAAAACAACGAATAAAATCATCACGATTTCAAAAATACCCAATAGCTCGGGTATTGAAATGATAGGGATTAAAATGGCGACCAACATAAGTGCCGTCAACAATCTTTGTTTTATCATAATCCTCCGAATTTACGGATTCTCTTTTGATAATTCTTTATCGCTTTTTTTAGTGACCGAACAGTGAACGCTGGCCAAGGTGTTTTTGTGAAATAAAGTTCTGCATAAGCAGATTGTAATAACATGAAGTTAGAGAGTCTGAGTTCTCCACCTGTTCTTATGAGTAAATCAATATCATAAGGTATCATGAGTGAAGCTTTAAGTGTAGCTTCGTCTTTTATATCGTGATGTTTGATCGCATGAATAATTTCTTCATAAGCACCATAATCAAGTGCAACATATAACACAAATGATTCATCAAATGCTTCAGATCTTTTTTCAACATCTTTAATCAGTTGCTTCATCCCATCAGGCACGCGATCTCTACGGCCAACAAACTTTATTTGATAATCAATGTCATTTTTTTTATCTTCAAATATTTCAATAGGTTTTGTCATTAAATAGTCTATTTCATCTTGAGGCCGTTTCCAATTTTCAGTACTAAACGCAAAAACAGTCAATTGATTGACCCCCAGTTTTTTTGCCTCTTTTGCAATTGTAAAAATATTATGGCCTCCACGATAATGACCATAAGAACGGGATAACCCCCTTCTTTCTGCCCATCTTCCATTACCATCTAATACAATCGCAACATGTTTTGGTATATCATGATGTTGCATATGTTCACCTAATTATATTATACACAAAAATATTCATTGATCTTTAAAATAAAAGGCCTTAAGCCTTAAATTTTTAATAATTCATCTGACTTCGCTTGTATGACTTGATCCAACTTTTTAATATGCTCGTCTGTCAGCGTTTGGACATCTTCGTGATATCCTTTTTCATCATCTTCAGTAAGTCCTAGTTTTTTAATGTGATCATTTCCATCACGTCTAATATTTCTAACTGCAACTTTCGCGTGTTCACCATGTTTTTCAACTTCTTTAACGAGTGCACGACGTCTTTCTTCGGTTGGTTGAGGAATCATAAGTCTAATGCCTGTACCATCATTGATGGGTGTCAATCCTAAGTCACTCGCATTGATTGCATGCTCGATATCTTTAAGTAAACTTTTATCGTAAGGTTTAATATAAAGTTGGGTGCCTTCTACAATTGAAATGGATGACGTTTGACTTAACGGTGTTTCAACACCGTAATAACTAACTTTGACATCATCTAATAGTGCTGGATTTGGACGTCCAGTACGAATATGTGTGAGTTCATGTTCAAGCACATGAACCGTTTTTTCCATTTTTTCTTCAATATCTAATAAAATTTGATCGGCTTGTTCGTTATTCATGAGATTCCTCCCAGCGTACATGCGTTCCAATGGCTTCTTGCATGACTGCTTTTTTAATATTTCCTTTGACGTTTAAATTATACACAATCACATCGATTTTATTTTCACGGCAAATCGAAGCTGCGGTTTGATCCATCACCCCTAATTTTTTCGAGAGTAGATCTTCTTGAGATAAAGATTCAAACATGGTTGCGTCTTCATATTTTTTTGGATCTTTATCATACACCCCATCAACACCATTTTTCGCCATCAAAATGATATCTGATGAAAGCTCAGCAGCTCTTAGTGCAGCTGCAGTATCGGTTGAGAAGAACGGTGTACCCGTTCCACCAGAGAAAATAAGGACACGACCTTTTTCTAAATGTCTCATAGCTCTTCTTCTAATATAAGGTTCTGCGACTGCAGAAACAGGTAATACAGTCATTACACGGGTTGGTACATCAATAGATTCTAAAGCATCTTGAAGTGCGAGTCCATTCATTATGGTACCGAGCATGCCCATATAATCTGCTTGAGCTCTATCCATACCGAGTTCTTCACCCGTTTTACCACGCCACAAATTACCGCCTCCAACGACGATACCTACATCTACACCGAGTGCTCTGATGTCTTTAATATCTTGGGCAATGCCTTTGACAGTGACTGGATGAATACCATATTCTCCGTTACCTCTTAATGCTTCCCCACTGAGTTTAATAATGACGCGTTTATACATGATTAAGCCCCCTTATTGTTGTTGGCGTGCTTGATTCATGACTTCTTGAGCAAAGTCTTCATCTTTCTTTTCGATACCTTCGCCAACTTCTAATCGTACAAAAGTTTCGACTGTTGCGCCGTTTGCTTTGACGTATTGTGTGACCGTTTGGTCAGGATCTTTTACAAATGGTTGATCCACTAAACAAATATCTTTTAAGAACTTATTCACACGACCAATAACCATTTTTTCAACGATATTTGCTGGTTTCCCTTCTTCTAATGCTTGTTGAGTAAGTACTTTTTTCTCGTGCTCTAAAACGTCTGGATCAACAGCATTACGATCTAAATATTTTGGATTTTGTGCAGCAACATGCATTGCGATATCTTTTGCAACAACATCATTACCACCATTGAGTAGTGCAAGTGAGACAATACGTCCACCCATATGTTTGTAATATCCAAATAATTGTTCATCTGACTTCACAACTCTTGTCACACGTCGTAATGAGAATTTTTCTCCAATTTTAGCAGATGCTGCTTGAAGCGTCATTTCAACCGTTTGACCATTGTTATCGACTTGTAGCGCTGCTTCAGTATGATCTACTTTTGCATTTAATAACGCTTGACCGACTTCATCTAATAAATCTAAAAATTGTTTGTTTTGAGCGACAAAGTCTGTTTCTGAGTTTAACTCGAACAAGAGCGCTTCATTGCCTTCAACCACAACATTACATAATCCTTCAGCTGCAATACGATCCGCTTTTTTTGCTGCTTTTGCAATCCCTTTTTCTCTTAAAAAGTCAATTGCAGCATCAACATCTCCGTTTGTTTCTTCTAATGCTTTTTTGCAGTCTAACATCCCTGCGCCAGTTTTATCTCTTAATTCTTTCACTAATTTCGCTGATATCATTTTTAATTTCTCCTTTTACACGTTTTGAAACAAAAGAGGACTATCCTCTTATGCATTGTCCTCAATTAATTGTATAAGTTCTGATTTTTTAAGACCAGAGTATCCTTTTAAACCTTTTTCTTTGGCTAAGTCTCTTAGCTCACCCACTTTAAGTGATGATAAGTCCACTGATTCTGCTTTTTTTTCTGCTGCAGGTGCCACTGCTGCTTTGACTTCAGCAGGTGCAGGTTTAGCTTTAGGTGCTGCTGCTTTGACTTCAGCAGGTGCAGGTTTAGCTTTAGGTGCTGCTTTAGGTGCTGCTGCTTTTTCTTCAGCAGGTGCAGGTTTAGCTTTAGGTGCTGCTGCTTTTTCTTCAGATTTATCACTGCGATCACGACGAGATGCTTCAGCTGGCGTCTCTTCTT
>JBMTKL010000033.1:0-6947 GCA_049439405.1 Acholeplasmataceae bacterium
CTAAACCATAAAACCCTAATGTATCATTAATTTCTTGTCTTAAAATATCATCATGTTCAAATAAGTGATACAGCGTATGACGATCAAATTCTAATAACTCTACTAAATCTGTAATGTGTGCACGATTTAAAATTTCAAGTGATTCTTCTGAAATGTTTTGACCTACTAATGGTCTTGGAAGAGAGTATCTTCTAAGTACTGAGGTCACTTCTTCAAATGAATCTCCTAATAGCATATTTAATTCTTTTAAGCTAAATGTATTAAAATCTTCAAGTTGATCAATTCCTGACATTTTGAGCTGATTCGATGCTTGCTCAGATAATTTAAGTGATTCAATTTTGAGTGTTAACTTTTCTTTTGCCATTAGCGTGCACCTCCTCTAGGTTTTGAGGCACTTAAATCTACAAGAGATTTCACTGCTTCATTTTCACCTGTGTTGGCATCAATAAGTTCGACGTACAACCCAAGTGCTTGTAGCTCTTTTGTAAGGACTCTAAATGATTCTGGAATGCTTGCGTTAGGAATAGGTTTATCGTGTGTAATCGCACTATATACTTTATTTCTACCAAGCATGTCATCTGACTTAACAGTAAGCATTTCTTGGAGTGTATGTGCAGCACCATAGGCATAAAGTGCCCACACTTCCATTTCACCGAAACGTTGTCCACCATTCTGAGCTTTACCACCCATTGGTTGTTGTGTAACAAGCGTGTATGGTCCAACTGAACGTGCATGCAATTTATCGTCCACCATGTGTGAAAGTTTGATCATGTACATGACACCCACTGAAATTCTATTTTCATATGGTTGTCCTGTTCTTCCATCGTATAAGATGGTCTTACCGTCACGATCAATACCTGCTTCTTTCATGATTGATAGCAAGTCTTCATCGTCAACACCATCAAATACTGGTGTTGCGATTTTAACACCTAGTTTTTTCGCTGCAAGTCCTAAATGGATTTCTAATACTTGTCCGATATTCATACGTGATGGTACCCCTAGTGGATTAAGCATAATATCTACTGGCGTTCCATCAGCCATATAAGGCATGTCTTCTTTTGGTAATATTCTGGAGATAACACCTTTATTCCCGTGTCTACCTGCCATCTTATCCCCTTCAGAAATCTTACGTTTCTTCGCGACATATACGCGAATATTTTCGGTGACTCCTGAAGCTAATACACCATCTTTTTTCGTTAAAATTTGTACAGATTGAACGATACCACCTCCACCGTGTGGAACACGAAGAGATGAATCACGATATTCTCTTGATTTCTCACCAATTACGGCATGAATAAGCTTTTCTGAAGGGCTTGGTTCAAACATACCTTTAGGCGTGATTTTACCAACTAAAATATCGCCTTCTTTGACTTCACTACCTGGAATAATGATGCCTCGTTCATCTAAGTTTCTGAGTGCATCTAAGCTGACGTTTGGTACTTCTCTCGTAAACTCTTCTTTACCTGAACCGGTTTTAAGTTCACGTGTTTCAATTTCATACTCATTGATATGAACAGAAGTATACACATCATGTTTTACAAGTTCTTCACTCATAATAATGGCATCTTCATAGTTGTACCCTTCCCAAGTCATAAAGGCAATCGTCACGTTTCTACCTAATGCAAGTTCACCTTTATCTGTTGAAGGACCATCTGCTAAAACGTCACCTGCGTCAACAAATTCACCCGTTTTGACAATAGGTTTTTGTAACACTGATGTGTCTTGGTTCGATCTAAAGAAACGAATGAGTTTATAATCGTCCGTATCATCTACACCTTTTTCAACTAAAGCTTTTGCAGCTTCATAAGTAAATTCATTTGCCGGATCATAAATCTTACTACGACCAACTTTAACAACCTCATTTGGTTGTTTTGTGATTTTAATATGTTTAGAATCTGAATATGTAACCCAACCTGAATCTTTCGCCACCACGACAGCACCTGAGTCCTTCGCAGCACGATACTCAATCCCAGTACCTACAATGGGTGAGTCTGGAACAAGTAAAGGCACAGCTTGACGTTGCATGTTCGCACCCATGAGTGCACGAGAAGCGTCATCGTGCTCTAAGAATGGAATCGTTGATGTAGCCACAGAGACAATTTGTTTTGGAGATACGTCCATGTATGTGATTTGTTCAGGCTCAAACATCGCAGTTTCACCACGATAACGTCCAATGACTTTTTCATCAATAATCATGCCGTTTTCATCAATTTTTGTTGCAGCAGATGCAATGACTTGATGATATTCTTCATCAGCAGTTAAATATTCATATGTGTCTAATATGTGTGTTTTTCCTTTAACTTTATTGACTTTTAAATAAGGCGTTTGGATAAATCCGTATTGATCAACACGACCATATGTAGCAAGTGATGAAATCAAACCAATCGAAGGCCCCTCAGGTGTTTCAATTGGACAAATACGGCCATAGTGTGAGTTGTGAACGTCACGAACCTCTACACCCGCACGATCACGAGCAAGACCGCCAGTACCAAGCGCTGATACACGTCTTTTTTGAGTAAGTTCAGCGAGTGGATTAATTTGGTCCATGAATTGTGATAACTGTGATGAGCCAAAAAATGTTTTTATCGCACCAGCAAGTGGTGTCATATTAATGATTTGAGCAGGCGTTGCTTCTTGGAAAACAGTGGTAGACATTTTGTCTTTAATGTTTTTCTCAGCACGCGCTAAACCAATTCTAAATTGATTTTTTAAGAGTTCACCAATAAGTCTTAAACGGCGGTTACCTAAATGGTCAATGTCATCTGTAAATCCTAGTCCATCATATAAGTTGACGTAATAAGATAGTGACGCAACAACATCAGAAATGGTGATGTGTTCACGTGTTTCTCTTTGGTCGTTACCAACAACGCGTACTGTTTTGATACGATCACCGTTATTTGATTTCACGTTGACATCCATCATTTCAACGATCACACCTTGACGCTCAACTTCTTTTAAATAAACGTCTTTCCCTAAAAAGAATTTGATAACTTTTTCATCTAATGATTGACGATTACGTCTTAAAACCATGAGCATATCTTCATCTACTGGCGTGTTTTTATCGACCAATACTTCACCAGTTCTTAAATTAAAAATTTTCTCATTCGTATATAAAGTATCGCCACCATCTGGAAGTCTATTGGCTAAAATTTCACCTGGTGTTTCATTTTGAAGTGACACTTCTTTAGCAATGATTTCTTTACGCAATGCATCTCTGTTTTCGTTTAAAAGGGCAACAACGTCTTGAGTAATTAATGTATCTTCAGGTACTAACACTTTTTTCGTCTTAGGATCAATGATATCTTCAGCAGTGTACATATCTAAAACACGACTTAGAACATCTAATTTTTTGTTGTATTTATAACGACCAACTGCTGCTAAATCATAACGACGACGGTCAAAAAGACGCATGCGCACAAACTCTCTTGCAGCATCTGCAGGTACTTTTTCACCTTGACGTAATTTTGAATATACTTCAATGATCGCTTCATCACTATTTTTTGTTTCGTCTTTTTCAAATGTTGCGTCAATATATTCAGATTTACCAAAAACTTCGTTGATTTCTTTTTTCTTACCTAAACCAATGGCACGCATAAACGTCGTCATTGGTACTTTTTTAGATCGATCTAATTTTGTATATAAAATATCTTTTGAACCCATTTCCATTTCTAACCACGCACCACGGGTTGGAATAATTTGGGCACTATACTTCATTTTATTTAATTTTTTATCGATTTCTCCAGTGTAATAAGCACCAGCAGAACGAATAATTTGTGAAACAACAACTCGCTCCGCACCGTTAATGACAAAAGTCCCCGTAGGTGTCATTACCGGAATGTCAGTCATTAAAACTTTTGTATCTCTAACTTCACCTGTGACAACATTTTCTAGCTTTACTTGTACTGTTAATTGTTTTGAATAATTAACATCTCGTTTTTTAGCTTGTTGTACTGTAAATTTAGGTTCTGAAAATTCATGTTCTTCAAAATACAATTTCATATCACCATTGTGTGCTTCAATTGGTGAAATATCTTGAAGTAATTCTCTAATACCTTCATCTAAAAACCATTGAAAAGATTTTGTTTGAATTTCGATGAGGTTAGGAAGCTCAATATCATAACGCATTCTTGAATAATTGCGTCTTGAGGCTTTTTTACCGTATTGAATATTGCGATATCCCATTCGGTCACTCTCCTATTTCTTATTTTAAAATCTAACGTCAAAACTGCGAAAGAACAACAATTCGCATTCTATAATATTATCATATTAAAGTGCAAATAGTCAAGACTTAATCGCTTTAAAAACGTGATAACCTTTATCTCTTTGAATTAAAACCACATTATCAAATAAAGCTTCTAAAAATACCTTTGAACTTTGTGAGCCTTGTTTCTTTTGAATCACGATATATAGTAAACCCTGATTAGTCAATATGTTATAGGCTTCTTCATATAGACGAAATACCGTATCTTTACCTGCTCTTATCGGTGGATTGAGTATCGCTACGTCAACACCATTAAGTTCTTTAGGTATATGATCACTTACAAAAACATCTATATCGCTAAGTCCATGTGAAAGACAATTATTTTTAGCAAGTTCGACAGCTCTAGGATTGACATCAAACATCGTTACCTGAGCATTAGGATACGTATGCTTCATCACAATCCCTACAACACCGTATCCGCATCCGATATCTAATATATGTTTAGGCTGATCTAAAGTAATGGCCTCAAGTAATCGTTGCGTACCAAAATCTACACGAGATTTAGAAAAGACACCATGGTCTGTCGTAAACGTGTATTCGACTTTATTAATGTAGGTTTTTATTTCGCTTGGCTGACTTATTAAGTCAGTATTGTCATCATAATAGTGTGGCATGTTTTATAAACGGCGAAAAAACCCGAGAATCTCCTCAGGTTTCGCAATGTTAAGAACGTTTTTTATTTAAGTTCAACAGTTGCACCAGCTTCTTCTAATTCAGCTTTAAGTGCTTCTGCATCTTCTTTCTTAAGTCCTTCTTTAATGACTGCATCTGCAGTTTCAGTTAATGTTTTAGCGTCTGCTAAACCAAGACCGGTTGCTCCACGAACAACTTTAATAACAGCGATTTTGTTTGTACCAAATGTTTTAAGTACAACATCAAAGTCTGTTTTTTCTTCAGCTGCTGCTTCTCCAGCGCCTCCAGCAGGTGCTGCTGCTACTGCAGTAGGATCGATTCCGAATTCTTCTTTTAATCCGTCAACTAATTCTTTAATCTCTAATAAAGACATTTCTTTTAAAGCTTCAATAAAAGCTGCTTTTGTTAATTTTGCCATAATATTTAATTTCTCCTTTGAATTTTTATTTTAAATTAGGCTTCTTCACTGATCATATTAAGACCAATGGCAAGTTCGCGTACTGGCGTTAATAGACCAACTGCGAGTTGTGTGAGTAATACTTCTCTTGATGGAATGTTTGCAAGTATTTTTGTTTGATCAACATCCATGAATAATCCTTCAATAATTGAGGCGTGAAGTACGACTTGATTATGGGTTTTTGCAAAATCATTTAAGATTTTCACAGGTGCAACAACATCACTTGAACTAATTGCAATTGCTTTTGGTCCAGTGAATATTTCAGAAAATTCATCAAATCCTGCATCTTTTGCTGCACGGCGAGCAATGTTATTTTTATAAACTTTTGCTTCAACTCCAGCTTCTCTTAACTGCGTTCTTAACTCGGTGAATTCAGCCACAGTTAAACCGGGATAATCAAACGCAACAGCAGAGACAGCACTTTTGAGTTTTTCCGATAATTGTTCTACTGCTTCTTGTTTTCTTTTTATTGCATCTCTCATAGTTTCCTCCTTATAGAAATGAAAACACGCTTCGGTGTGAATACGTCAATAACCAAAGCGTGTGAACTGTCAAAATGAATGATTGCCTCGGTAGGAGATTAAGCATGTGTGCGCCTACTGTCTTTGGTTATCGATGTAATTGTTTTAATGTTTCATTGATTCTTCTAATACTTTAATACCAGGGCCCATTGATGATGTCACAGTAATATTTTTAACATATGTCCCTTTTAAAGTACTAGGTTTAATTCTTACGAGTTGTTGGTAAATCGTTTCTAAGTTTTCAACAAGTTGTTTTGTTTCAAAAGAAACTTTACCGATTGGAACATGAATGTTTCCAACTTTATCAACACGGTATTCAATTTTACCGTTTTTGATTTCTTTGACTGCTTTATCAACGTCATTGGTTACGGTTCCTGTTTTAGGGTTTGGCATTAAACCTTTAGGTCCTAGTAAACGACCTAATTTACCTAGTTTACCCATCATTGCAGGTGTTGCAACAATCACATCGAAATCTAGCCATCCTTTTCCAATGTCTTGGATGAGTTCGTCTCCACCGACTTTGTCAGCACCAGCTGCTTCAGCTTCCTTTGCTTGTTCACCTTCGGCAATAACGACGACTCTTTGAGTTTTACCAGTACCATGTGGTAATACGATGGCACCTCTTAAATTTTGTTCAGCCTGACGCGGGTCAAGGTTTAATCTGAACGCAGCTTCAACGGATGCGTCGAATGACACAAACGATGTTTTTTTCACTAGCCCTAATGCTTCATCAACAACATAATGAGTGTTTTTGTCGAAAAGCTTAGCAGCTTCAAGGTATTTTTTACCTCGCTTCATATTTATATCCTCCTAAAATGTGGTCTAGCGGGATATCCTCCCACAATTTAGATCCAGTTAATCTTTAATTGTAATACCCATGTTACGTGCAGTACCAGCAATAATATTCATTGCTGCTTCTTCATCGTAAGCATTGAGGTCACGCATCTTCATTTGTGCGATTTCAAGTAATTGTGCTTTCGTTACAGAACCGACTTTTTCTTTAAGCGGGTTCCCAGCACCGTTTTGGATATTCGCTGCTTTTTTTAATAAGTCGCTTGCTGGTGGTGTTTTTGTA
>JBMTKL010000034.1:0-6945 GCA_049439405.1 Acholeplasmataceae bacterium
ATTTCTTCTAATGCTAGTTGTCTTTTTTTTTCTGATAATTTTTTAGAGTCATCGACTAAATGAAGTCTTGAACCAGGTTTTAAAATCACAGCGGCAGCAAAAACAGGTCCAGCAAGTGGTCCTCTTCCTGCTTCATCAACCCCACAGACCATTGATTTACCAGCTAAAATGAGTTTATCTTCATGTTCATACATATGATATTCTGTCAAAAGTAATGCCACCTAGCTTACCAGTTCTTAGATCGTTTAAAAAGATTTGATACACCCGTTCTTCATCAACAATTCCCCCTGATTGAAGCGCGCCTCTTTTTTTACCTATAGCTTCTATTAAAGGCGACTCTATATCAATTTGATATCTTTCAATTAAACGGTCAGGATAATGTGCTTTCATAAAATTAAGACCGTATTCGACGACTTCACTTAACGGAAGGATACGATCTTTAATCGCACCGGTAAGCGCAAGATGCATCGCGACTTGTTCATCATCAAATTTTGGCCATAAAACACCAGGACTATCAAGTAAATCAATGTGTTGTGAGACACGTGTCCATTGAAGCTGTTTAGTCACACCAGGTGTATTTCCTGTTTTCACAACTTTCTTCTTAGAAAGCGTATTGATTAATGTTGATTTTCCAACATTTGGTATCCCTAAAACTAATACTTTATATACTTTTTTCTTTAACCCTTTTTGAGTTCTTTTTACAAAATCATCATACATCAATTGATCAATGGCTTGAATAATCTTTTTAGGTGTTTTTGCCTCTAAACTATTTAAAGCAATCGTCTCAGAGTGTTCGTGTTTGATATGTGATAAAAAGGCAGATGTATAGGTTTGATCTGCCAAATCTTTTTTATTTAAGACATAAATCATCGGTTTTGATTGAATGTGTGTCAGTAACATTGGATTCATACTAGACAGCGGTGCTCTTGCATCTAAAAGCATCAACACAACATCAACAAGCTTAAGTTCTTTGGTCAGTTCTTTAACGGTCTTAAACATATGACCAGGATACCATTGAATATTTTTATATTGACTCATGCTATCGCTCCAAATGGCCACAATCCAAATATCACTTTACCCATTAAATTCTCTTCATATACGAGTCCAAACCCTCTAGAATCTAATGATGATACTGCATTATCACCCAAAACAAATACCATTCCTTCTTGAATACTGTCTCCTTCTAGTTGATTCTCGATATATATGCGTTGCGTATTCGTTAATGTGTATTTAAGTGACGTTGGAGATAAAGCATATGACCCGTTGATGAGTACATAATAATTATCACTTTGTATTCCTGTACGCTCAAAAGTGATGACATCACCATGCATACCAACAAGACGTTTCACGTAATACACGACTGAAGCATCTTCTTCTAAAAAAGAAGTGTCTGGAATATTCGGATAGGTTTCTTGATCCATTTCAACGACAACAATATCACCGATCATAGGTTGATAGTTAAAATGATAAATCAAAATACGATCGCCACTTTCTAACGTCGGATACATCGATGATTGATTCACATTAGATGGCAATAAGACAAAACTAAACACCATGAGAATGAACATCGTCGACATCACAATGAATGATAACCAATCACCAAGCTCTTTGATCCATTTCACTTCAGATAAAGAGAAATAAGATAAGATGATCCCTAAGACCGTAAGAATAATAATGACAGGTACATTAATAAACGATTGACTGCTTACAAACTTTGAAACATCTATCGATAAAAACAGCCAAGACAAAATTCCCAGTAGTAAAATAATGACACTTCTTAAGATGACTTTTATGATGGATTTATTCATACAATTCCTTTAGTATTTCTTCTAATTCATACATACTGATGCGTACTTCTTTGGCTTTAGTACCTTCTGCATATTCAACAATACCGACATCAATTAATGATGACACCACATTTTGTGCACGATTAAATCCTAAATTAAATTCTTTTTGAATACTGTTGATCGAACAACTTTTTTGTTCAACAACATACTTCGCAATATCTTCAAACAATGGGTCAAGTTCATTTTGTCTTTCAACTTTTCGCTTCAACTCTTCATGACCAAATGCATATGTTGGAGATGCTTGTTTTTTAATGTGTTCTGTAATTTTATAAATATCTTCATCTTTTATCCAAGCACCTTGAAGTCTTTTAGGTGTCTCATGTGTTTTAAATAGCATGTCCCCTCGGCCAAGCAGTGTTTCTGCTCCGGCGCCATCTAAAATCGTAGTTGAATCTACATAAGACGCTACTTTAAACGCAATTCTAACAGGAATATTTGATTTTATCGTTCCTTTAATGACATCTGTTGTTGGTCTTTGAGTTGCGACAATTAAGTGAATCCCAGCAGCTCTAGCCTTTTGAGTAATCCGCTGAATTGAACTTTCAACTTCTCTAGATGCGACCATAATTAAATCTCCCAACTCATCGATGACAATGACAATATATGGCATTTTTTCTTCGTCAATGACTTGATTATCGACGTGATTATTGAATGCTTGGATATTTCTTGCACGACTGCTCGCAAACACTTGGAAACGGCGTTCCATTTCATTGACCACCCAATCTAATGCTTGTGCAGCCACTTTAGCATCCGTAATCACAGGCGTAATCAGGTGTGGAATATCGTTATATGGTGCTAATTCAACCATCTTAGGATCAATTAGCATGAGTTTTAACGCTTCAGGAGAGTTTTTTAAAAGTAAACTCACTAACACCGTATTAATACAAACACTTTTACCACTATTGGTGGCCCCTGCAATGAGCCCATGGGGCATCGATCCAATGTCTGCATAAATGTGTTCACCATCAATATCCATTCCTAATGCAACCTTTAGTGGATGCTCATCTTCAGTAAATCTTGGATCATCGACGATATTTCCAAAAGATACGATTTCCTTGTCAACGTTTGGAACTTCAATACCAATATATGGTTTCCCTGGAATTGGTGCTTCAATTCGAACAGATGTTGCGGCAAGATCCATCATTAAGTTATCTTGAATATTATTGACTTTTTTAACGTTAACACCGGCTTCAAGAGAAATTTCATGTCTTGTAACGGTAGGGCCTTTTTTAGAATTAATAACAGATCCTTCAATACCAAAGTCAAGCAGTGTACGGTTAATAATATCTACTTGGTCCATTAACCATTCTGGTTTAGCATCTGTATCATTTTTACTTTTTTCAAACATAGAAACTGATGGATAAATGTAATCTCGTGTTGGTTTGGATAACGCATCACTAATATCATCATGCTTTGGTTTTTTTACATCTTGTTTTACTTCAGGTATCGTCGTTTCTTCTGTTTTTGGTACAGATTGAGTGAAAAAACTTGAAGACATTTTCACTTCATTTTCATCGGATTCATCCGGTGTGAGATCTGCGATTTCAGGTTGTACTTCTAATTCATCTGTTGTATTTTCTGTCATTAAATCAACATGTCTCATAATCGGTGAAATCATTACGGTTGGCGTTTCATCATGTTTACTGTACGGGTCTTCGTCATGTGTTTCATCGTTTCCAAAAAATTGGGTTCTCGTTTCTTTCGTGATAAAATTACTAAATTCATAATATTTAGTCCCGTACTTTTTAACCGCTTCACCTTCTGAAAGCTTCTTATTGGTTCTAAATGCGTCATACGCTTTTGTTTTATCTCGATCATCTCTTACTTCAATAGGAACGGCGACGACATCTTTAACTTTTTTACCAAACATTGGCGACACAAAATGACTTGTTTGATACACAAGTTTACTTCTGATCCCTTTATGCTTCGATAATTGATAAATTTTAAAAGGTTGTTTAATTTGTTCGTTCATCATCAATCCTCACCTTCTTCTGACTCCATAGCATCGATGAGTTCATCGACGCCGGAATCAATAGTCGCATCTTTATTAAAGACTTTTTTTGAGTAAATTTTATAGGTTTCTTCACCGGTAATCCCAATCACCGCGATTCCAATTTTTTCTAAAATAGAATCTGAAATGACACCTCCTAATTTTCTAAACCAAAAAACTGGATTAATCGCATTGAGTGCTGTCATAGATGCCTTATAGACTTCATCTAGACCATAGTCTTTTGCACCTTTTATCATTTTGTTGTTTTTGATTTTTTTTGAGGTTTTGGTAAACCCGTACAATGTAGATAGGGTATATCTTCTAAATAGTTTAAGGAGTGGTCTATTCGTTAAATCGTCCACTCTGTTTGTCACATAATGATTCAGCATTAATGTTTCATCAAGCGTAAGTTCTAAATAAGGCGTACTTGAATCTGGATAAAACATATGCGAAATGTCTAGTGCAAGTGACCGGGAAATTTGAAATAAAAACCCTACATATCCAATTTTTTTACGTTGATCTTTATTTTTAAATTGAGTTTGTGCATCTTTAATGAGTTCCAACACCATATCTTCATCAACATCATTGTCTTGTGTTTGCAAGACTGTATCTGCCTTAAGTTCTCTAAACACGGCATACATATATAAAATTAAGATGAAAAAAACACCGGTTAAAATGCCAAGAATAAAACTAATGATACTCCCTGTATCAATTGTTAAGGGTCCAATTGTTAATGAAATGAGCATAAGTCCCTCCATCATGATTATAACACGAAATCTTATGTTTTTTTTCATGTTAAGGGTTTGTCTATTTAAATTCACACTAAAGTGTGAGATAATAAAGTGAGGTAACAATATGAAGCATTTAATCGTATGTGATTTAGATGGATCTTTACTCAATCATGAAGGTGACATCGCTGCATTTTCAAAAAAAGTACTGAGACGTCTTGAATCACTAGGACACAAAGTTATTATCGCAACAGGAAGACCTTACAGCGGGACTATTAATATTTATCATGATTTAGGTATTGGCAATCCTTTAATTACGGATAACGGTGGATCAATTCATCATCCAAAAGATCCGAGTTTTGAAGTTGTGAAAACATTTATTCCTAAACACGTCACACACAAATTATTTAAAGCAACTAAGGATTATTTAGATTCTGCATTTTATAGTGACGATGAAACAGTCTATGCGTATCAATATGATCCGCGTTTAAGAATGTTCTTTTCTTCATTAGATAAAAGAGAAGTTATTGATAAACCGTTTGATCAGTTTGACACTGAAGCAACAGGTATTATATATTTAGTAAAAACTCCAAATATTGAAGCCTTTGAAACGTATATGAATACTAAATGTAATGATGTTTTATCATACAGAATGTGGGGCATTGATACTAAACATGCTGTGTATGAAATTTATTTGAAGCATATTTCCAAAGCATCAGCCATTGACCACGTAAGACAATGGTTTGGTATTGATAAAGAACACGTCATCGCCTTTGGTGATGGTGTGAATGATTTAGAAATGCTTGAGTATGCAAATCCAGGTGTCGCAATGAAAAATGCCATGCCTGAAACAAAAGAAAAAGCAAATATCACCTTAGATAAAACGAATGATGAACACGGTATTGCATATTTTTTAATTGATTACTTTAACTTAGATATAAAATAAACCCTTGCATAAGCAAGGGTTTTCTATTTTAAAAAGGGACATTATCCATTTCTGGAAATCTTTTTCTTCCGGTCTCTAAACTGATAATAGAGGTCATATCTTCTTCACTTAACTCAAAATCAAACACATCGTTGTTTTGTTCAATTCTACTCGGATTGATCGATTTAGGTAATACGATGATCCCTCTTTGTAACAACCATCGAATAGCAATTTGTGGTACTGTTTTATTGTATTTCTTCGCAATATCTTGTAACACTTCTTTTGAAAGTAAGGTTTGGATATCACTACTCATTAGAGGTGCATAAGCTTGTAATAAAATACCATTTGATTCACAATAAGCTTGTAAGTATTTGTTTGGTAATTCAACATGTGTTTCTACTTGATTAATCATCGGTTTAATCTCAGCATGCTCGAGTAAATACTCAATATGATGGACATTGTGATTAGACACACCAATGGCTTTCGCTTTACCGTCTTTATATAACTTTTCTAAAGCACGCCAAGAGGCAAGATCTTTGTCATGACCTTTAAACCAATGAATTAAATATAAATCTACGTAATCTAACCCTAATTGAGTTAAAGAAAGTTCAGCAGCCTTTAGTGCTGATTCATACCCTTGATCTGAATTCCATAGTTTCGTTGTTATAAAGATGTCTTCTCTTGGGATACCTGAATCTTTGATGGCTTGACCAACAACTTTTTCATTACCATATATAAATGCTGTATCAATATGTCTATATCCAACTTTTAAGGCGTGTAGAACTGCTTGATATGCTTCATCTTCTTTACTTTTCCAAGTCCCTAGACCGATCATAGGGATATGTATTCCATTGTGTAATTGTATTGTTTTCATGGATTTCCTCCGCTAAACATATTATATCATAATCATTTTTTCAGTTGAATTTGATGTAAGGGTTTGTGATTACTAAAAAAACAAGTATAATATCATTATGACTCAAGAAAGGCAATCATGAAAAAATTAACTTATAGAACGCTACTTTCGATATTTTTCTACATTCAATTTTCGTTAGGTGCAGCATTTACGGTCACAGCAAGTATCGGGGTTGCGAGTGTCAATGCATTTGCTTTGACTATTTCAGAAATCACAAATGTACGTGTGGGAACCTATTTAGCATTATTTAACATTGGCTTTGCAATTGCCTATGCACTCATGACTAAATTTAAATATTTAACCTTGGGAGCGGTTCAAATTATTTCATTTATTTTATTTGGATACATATTGAATTTCCTAGTTTATGATGTCATGAGTGATATCGCCAATCAAAGTTACATCATCCGTTTGTTTTTACTGACATTAGGTATTACATTAGCTGCTTCAGCGATTGGTATTGTTACGTTATTAAGAGTCATCACATTTCCAGTAGAAATTGTATGTCATCACTTAGAAGTATTGGGGATCATGAGTTTCATGAA
>JBMTKL010000035.1:0-6798 GCA_049439405.1 Acholeplasmataceae bacterium
GTGTATCGCCGTTTCAGGGGCCATCAATTTATACCATTATACCGATGATTGAACTTTTATATGGAATACACTACATTAAAGGTGGGATGTATCAAATGGCTTCAGCCATGGAAAAAAGATTTAAAGAACTTGGTGGTGTCATTCATCTCAATGAAACCGTTGAAGAAATCGTATTAGATGACCATACTGCAAAAGGCATTAAGTCTAATGGTAAAGTCATTGATGCAGACATCGTATTAACCAATGCTGATTTTCCTTGGGCTGTGAAACACCTCATTAAAGATGATAAAAAAAGAGGTAAATATAAAGCGAAAAAACTTAAAAAAATGTCTTATTCATCATCAGTGATGATTATATATCTTGGGCTCTCTAAGAAATATCCTAGAGTCGTTCACAGTTTAAAATTTTCAAAAAGTTTTAAAAAAAATATTCAAGATATATTCGAAAATCAAGTGCCAGAAGATCCATCATTTTATATGTATAGCCCCTCACAAATTGATCCTAGTATGGCACCTGAAGGAAAAGAAGTGCTCTATGTATTGGTACCAGTACCTAACACGAGATATGATAATCCTTGGGATGAAACATATACGAAAGCATATGCAGATAAAGTACTTGGTCTGATGACAAGACTTGAAGGTTTAGAAGATCTTAAAGATCACATTGAAGTGATGCATATTTCAAATCCTAGAGATTGGGAAAAAGAATTCAATTTAAATCACGGCGCAACCTTTGGGTTAAGAACCACGTTATCTCAAAGTTTATATTTTAGACCACAAGCAACGTTAAAGCCACTTAAAAACGTTTATTTCACGGGTAGTTCAACACATCCAGGACCTGGAGTACCTATAGTTTTACAAGCTGCAAAGCTTGCAGTATCAGATATAATAAAGGATCACGGTGATGTTCAAAACACTGATTGAGAGAAGAAGAATTAAATATTGCGAAAATATCATTAAAACAAATTCTTATACGTTTTATAAGGCATTTTCAAAAATCACGGATAAACGTAAACGTGAAGCAGTATACATCGTGTATGCTTTTTGCCGTTATGCGGATGATTTAATTGATGAATATCAAGATACACAAGGATTAATACAACTTCAAACCGATTTAACATATTTTATTGCTGGTAAAAAGCCAAAATCAACGATATTTAAAGCATTAAATATCATTAGACCAATGTACCCAGAAGGGTATGACTTTAAACCGTATTTTGATATGATTCATGGTCAATTTATAGATTTAGAAAAGCATCAGTATGAGACATTAGAGGAATTGTTAAATTATTGCTATTATGTCGCATCAAGTGTGGGATATATGCTTTTGCCGATTTTGTCTCCAGAACACCATAGAGAACTTGAAAATTTTGCATTAACACTTGGTTATGCGATGCAATTGACTAATATTTTAAGGGATGTTGGAGAAGACTATAAAAACGGTAGAATTTATCTCCCTAAAACATTGCTTGAAAAACACCAAGTGACTTTAGATGACGAGATGATTCATGGACCATCAAAAGCTTTTATTGAATTATTTAAAGAATTAGAAGATAAGGCAAGATCATTGTATGATGAAGCACTGACTCAAATCGACATGTTTGATGAAGATGTTAAAAAACCATTATATTTTGCAGCCATTTTATACCGTGCAATTTTAGATAAAATTACGCAAAATAAATATCAAGTCTTTCATCAAAAAAATTTCTTAACGGATAAAGAAAAACAACGTGTGATACAATCACACTTAAAGAGGTAAATGATGGAATTATTAGGTATAAGTACAAATGTTTGGGGATTAATCGTATCATATCTTTTTGTGTTTGCAATGATTGGTCTATCAACAGTACTTCAAAAACAACGCATATTAAATGATGAAGGTGCACGTAAATTTATTCATATTGGAGTATCTAACTGGTATTTAATTGCGATGTTGTTTTTTGATAACGTCTGGTTTGCAATCATACCACCTATAACGTTTATCATCTTAAATTACATAAGTTACAAACAAAATCTATTTAAAGCGATGGAAAGAAACGGTCGTGGAAATTTAGGAACCGTCTATTTTCCGATGTCACTACTCATCGTTACCTACATTTCTTTTAATAACACTTTAGGATTTCAAGATCCTAAAGCGATGCAATATTTTGGAGCTTTAGCTATTTTGATTTTAGGGTATGGCGATGGTTTTGCGGCAGTATTTGGTAAAGCATTAGGTAAAAAGAAACTATACCAAGATAAATCATGGGTTGGTTCAATGGCAATGTTTGGCTTTTCATTTGTCGTTGCATTCACATTACTTCTTGTTTTTTCTGGTGCGAGTCAAGTGTTTTTCATTGCACTCATTATTTCAGTTTTTGCGACCCTCATTGAACTTTTTTCACCTCGTGGCCTTGATAACTTAACGATACCTCTTGGTGTATTTATGCTCTATTATCTTATTTTTTTAGGAGTCATTGCGTGATATTAACGATTGCGATAGGGAGTGTTTTATCAAGTGTCATTGCACTCATTGCGTATCAAAGACGATCATTAACCATATCAGGTGTTATTGCTGCGGTTTTATTTGCTACCATGATATATGTTTTTGCTGGTGCCTTTATGTGGGTCCTTTTAATGTTATTTTTTATTTCTTCTAGTGTACTAACCAACATTAATAAACGGATACTTAAAAAGACAATAGATACGGAGAAAAAGGGAAGAAACTATGTGCAAGTGATTGCAAATGCTTTTGTGGCAACACTGTTTTCTTTTCTTTTTTATCTTTTGAAATAAAATATTTATTTCGTCGCGGCTGCTGCATCGATTGCTGCATCAAATGCTGATACATGGGCTTCAGAAATCGGCACACTTTCAAAAGGTGACAATTATAATATTTTAACCTGGAAAAAAATGGACAAAGGATTATCTGGTGCCGTTACTTTTCTTGGTTTACTTGCAAGTATTGCAGGTGCTTTATTAATTGGTATATTTTTTGTTGTCATCGATAATTTTCAATCAGGGTTTAATTTTGTGAATACCTTAACCAACGGTTTTATTATCTCTTTCGGCGGCTTTTTAGGCGCAATCATTGATAGTGTATTTGGTGCACTTATACAGGCAAAATACAAAGATACTAAAACAGGAAAAGTATTTGAACATAAAAGGCTTGCGACAGGTTCTGTTGTTTTAGTCAGTGGTTTTGCAATCATTACAAATGATGCAGTGAATTTTATAAGCGCACTGTTTGCATCAATTATGACGGTGGTGTTTTTTGGATGATGAATCGTAAAAGAATTTCTATGTTAAGAGATGGATTTATTAATGGACATAAAAAAGTAGTGTATTGGATGCAAGGTGCACAACGTGTAGAAGATAACCATGCACTCATCAGAGCCATTGATTATGCAAATCACCATCAGATGGACTTGGTGGTTGTTTTTAATGTTGTTCCAAATTATCCTGAGGCAAATGAGAGACATTATACATTTATGCTTGAAGGTATCAATGAAGTGATTCAACGGTGTGTCGATCATCATATTCCATTTAAAGTAACCTTTGGACCTGTGGTTGATAATGTCTTAAAAGAAACAGAAGATGCACAAGCACTAATGATGGATCAAGCCTATTTGAATATTACGAAACGATGGAGACAAACGTTAGTGTCAAAACTACCTCAGTCAATCCATGTTGAAGAAATTGACACAGATCTTATCGTACCGGTAAAACATGCATCTCAAAAAGTAGAATATGGTGCGTATACGATTAGGAAAAAACTACACACACAGTTAGAATCATGTTTAGATCTCATCCCGTTACCAGACTATCATGGATCATATGTAGCGTATACGATTGACCCTTTAAATATTGAAGCAATCATTGAAGAATATGGTGTGTCAAAACGTGTGAAAAAAACGACACACTTTAAAGGTGGATACACGGAAGCTCAACGAAGATTAAAACGATTTATTGAAGTAAAGGCTAATGATTATCCAGACCGGAATGAACCTGGGAAACACATTACTTCAACGTTATCTCCATACATTCACTTTGGTCAACTCAGTACGCAAAGAATCATTTTAGCATGCAAAGATGCCTTACTAAAAGGTATTATACATGAAGCAGCATATGATGCCATTGTAGAACAAGTCTTTGTCAGAAGAGAATTAGCATTTAACTACACATATTACAATCCAGGATATGATCAATTTGAAACGATGACAGAACCGTGGGCGTATCAAACCATGAAAGACCACGAACATGATCCAAGAGCATTTGTCTATTCAAAAGAACAATTAGAACTCGCACAAACCCATGACCCTTATTGGAATGCTGCAATGCAGGAAATGGTAAAAAGTGGATATATGCACAATTATATGCGGATGTATTGGGCAAAAAAAATCATTGAATGGACAACAGATGTTAAATCTGCGTATGAGATTACGACATATTTAAATAATACATATTTTTTAGACGGAAGAGATCCGAACTCATATGCTGGGATTGCATGGAATTACGGCAAACATGATCGTGCATGGACAGAAAGACCTATTTTTGGGAAATTAAGATATATGAATGATAAAGGCCTTGAAAGAAAATTTGATATGCAAGTGTATATTGATTACGTCGAGCGTTTATCATGAAAACATTTCAAAACCCAATTATTCCAGGATTTTATCCTGATCCATCGATTGTTCGTGTAGATGATGATTACTATTTAGTCAATTCAAGTTTTGAATATTTTCCGGCGATTCCAATTTGGCATTCAAAAGATTTAGTCCATTGGAAACAAATCGGTCACGCCATCGATAGAGAAGAACAAGGACTAGACTTATCTAAAGTGAATCCATCAGGTGGCGTCCAAGCAGCAACCATTCGATATCATCAAGGGATGTATTATATTTCATCAACGAGAGTGAATCCTGAATGGCCAAAGTTAAACTATCACTTTATTGTAACTGCAAAAAATCCTAAAGGTCCATGGAGTGCTTGTCACTTCATCGAAGATGCTCCAGGGATTGATAGTGCATTGTTTTTTGAGGATAACCGTGCTTATTTTTTAGCGAATGATGCGAAAGAAGTATATGATCGTGGGTCTGAGACACACATTTGGATTCAAGAGATGGATGTAAAAAACATGCGTCTCATTGGCGAAAAACATATATTATGGGATGGTACGGGCGGAGTCTTTGCAGAGGGACCAAGACTATATAAAAAAGACGGTATGTATTATTTGTTGATTGCAGAAGGTGGAACACTTCATCACCATGCGACGACTGTAGCCAGCAGTAAGCATATTTTTGGTCCATATCAGCCGTCTAGACGCAATCCACTACTCACACATAGACACCTCAGTAGAGCATATCCCATCCAAAATGTTGGTCATACAGATTTAGTTCAAACACAACATGGTGATTGGTTTGCTGTATGCTTGGGTTCAAGACCAAAAGGTGGATTTTACGATGGTGGAAACACGATACATTCTTTTGGTGGTTATTATCGTAATTTAGGAAGAGAAACGTTTTTAATCCCTGTGATTTGGCCTCATGACGATGAAGGTCCATTATTATCTCCTGATACTGGAAAAGTTGAATTGTCGTATCCTTTTCCAAGAATAGAGTCGGCACGTATCGAAGATTCACCTGTTGATTTTAGTAAACAGGCTTTAACACTGAAATGGAATAGTGCGTTTAAAGATGATCGAAACCACATACAAAGGCTATCTGATACATCCATTGTATTCACGCTTCAACATAATCTGAAAGCGTCTTTTTTTGGGACAAGACAAACAAGTTGGTCAGTTGATCAAAAGATTACATTCCATCTTGATGCATTAGCTTCTAATGATTGGATTGGCTTTGTAAGTTACATCAAACCGACGACATTTTTTGGTGTCAAATGCATCAAAGAAGATACATATAAGGCAATGTTTTATGAGATCATTGATGGTGTAGAAACTGTATTTGACACATATCAAATTAAAGAAAACATTACGATTCGTTTGATGGCTGAAACACAAGATTATTCGTATATTATCAATACATTAGACGGTGAGAAACAGTTCACCTTTGATGGTAGGAACATATCATGTGATCTCAATGATGCACACACTGGCGTCTTTCAAGCATTTGTTGGCGCATCAAATAAGCAAAGTCAAATCATCATTGATTATCCATAATAAAAAACCCAGCTTAAGCTGGGTTATTTTTTTCTTTTAAAAGGGATGAATATTGGTGTAATTTTTGCATATGCTTGATATGCTGCATCATCTTGATACCGTTTTTCAAGCAAGGGTACTCCTGAGACATAACGAAGTAGATAACTCATCAAAAGTGGCCCTATGATTGCCCATAAGTACTGAATGTCAAACGATGAGAAACTCATAAAGAAAAATCCCCACCACACTAAGAAATCCCCAAAATGATTAGGGTGACGACTTAATGACCAAACACCGGTTGTTAAAATTTTACCTTTGTTATTTGGATTAGATTTAAAAGCTTTTAGTTGTTGATCAGCCAACACTTCAAATGTAAAGCCTATCATAAACAATATAACACCAAGACTTAATAAGATAATGGTCCAAATATTCCATGTGTGATTCATTCTAAACGATACTTGAACCGGTAGCGATACGACGTAGGCCAATAGTGCTTGAAAAATAAAAACCTTTGCATAAATATTTAGGTAATGGAATTTTTTCCATTTTTTCTTCATTTGAGTGTATCTAAAATCTTCTTTTTTATTCCAATTTCTAATCGCCAAATATATAAATAATCGCATACCCCAAAGTGTCACTGCTACAGTCAATATATAAGAAATA
>JBMTKL010000036.1:0-6759 GCA_049439405.1 Acholeplasmataceae bacterium
TGATACCGTTCAGTTATATAAAAAAGCTGAAATATCAAAACAGCATTTTTCTAAAATCATTAACCAAGAAGGATATCAACCTAAAAGAAAAACCGTGCTACTACTGTGTGTTGCGATGGAACTCAATTACGATGAATCAATAGACTTATTAGAAAGTCTAGGCTATACCTTTAGTTCATCAAATATCGAAGATGTCATTGTGAAGTATTTTATAAAAACAAAAAACTATGATTTATATGAACTTGACGAAACGTTTTTATCTTATACATCAGAAACACTCAGAAACTTTGATTAATCGATCATCATACGAAGTCCCCTCCACGTTGACCTAATACGTATTCATATCATGTACTCTAGAAGTATCAAAGGAGGATTTGATATGAAAAAAGCGTTAGAACTCGTATTTATTTTAGATCGAAGTGGGTCGATGTCAGGACTTGAAAAAGATACAATTGGTGGATTTAATAGTGTTATTGAAAAACAGAAACAAATTCACGGTGATGATGTGATTGTGTCAACGATATTATTTGACCATGATACAGAAGTGATTCATAACAGAGTCGCAATAGGAGATATAGAACCATTAGATGAATCAGTGTATTATGTTGGGGGATCAACAGCATTGCTAGATGCGGTTGGAGGTGCCATCGAACATACAAGACGTGTCCACCGTCTATTAGGTGATGTTGACAAACCCAAAGATGTGATGTATATTATAACGACTGATGGTCAAGAAAATTCATCTAGAAAATATCAACGTAAACATATCAAAAGACTCATCGAGAAGTTACAAGAAGCGTCGTGGGAATTTATTTTCTTAGGTGCAAATATTGATGCATTTGCAGATGCATACGCATATGGCATTAGAAAAGATCGTACGGTACAATACATGCATGATGGCATGGGGACAAGACATATGTATGAGGCTGTCAATGATGCAATTTATATGAAACGAAATCATCGTAACATTGACTCAACATGGCATGAAAAAGCGAATGCAGATTTTAACAAGCGTTCAAAAAAGTAAATACGTTTTATGAAAACATCGAGAGAAGGCGAGAGACACGCTCAATGACCCTTCAGCAACCTACCGAATGGCAAGGTGCTAAACCGTGATGGATGAATCAAAAGGCATCCATGTGGATGCCTTTTTTCTTCTAAAGGAAAGGAGAACAATATGAAAACATTTAATTATCATGAGGTTGCAAAATATGCGATTGATAAGCCAAATCACAGACAGCTATTCGTGAGTGACAATAGACATAGACATGATGTGATTAAAGTATTAATTGAGATGGACTTTGATTTAGATTTTATACATTTACTTACAGAATCTGTTCATTTGCCGATCGTTGTGAATACTGAGCAAAAATCAGCACATGTCGCGAGACCATTTATTATGGCTTGTGTGGTTACATCAGGTGGGAAAACGATAGATTTTGATACATTCATGTCATGCATTGAATCAAAATAACATATAAAAGTTACACAATTTAAGCATTCCTTTATAATATGAGCCTGAGATTAAGAACAATGTGAAAAGAGAAATATATCAAACAAAAAGCATTAGCGGATGCCATTGGAGTTTCGCCTTTTTTAGTCTCAAAATGGAAAAAAAAGTTCAAGACAACTTGATCTTGAAATGGCATATCAAATGTCGAGATACTTAAATGTTACATTAGATGAATTGATGGGTGAACCGAAACAAAATAGAGCTTCATTAAATATGGATCAAATGACATTATTTGATTTTGATTCCTATCAAAGAACGAAGTTTTATCTTTTTAAACTATTTTTTATTGCTTTTATTTTTATATGAATATATAATGTCATTCAAATTTTATTGTTGTTCAACAACATAAATCATCCATACGACACCAAAAGCATCTTTAAGCGAATATCCAAGGTCACTCCATGGAAGTTTCGCAGGTTCATAATACACGTGACCGCCTTCTTTTAATACATTGAAACTTCGGTTGACATCTTCAACTGTTGGTACTTGTATCACAATCGTCGACCGTTCACTTATTGGATTGGGTTGCTCATAAGCATCACCTATAAATAAATGATCACCATAAATAATTAATGTTGATTGAGCGATAAGTGTTTTATCTTCAACGTCTTCATATTCGTGTAAATAAGACATGCCATACACTCTAGCATGAAAAGCTTTTTCATATAATTTAATGGCTTCAGAAGCCTTATCAACGAAGATAAAGGGTATAATGCTTTGCATATCAATCTCCTATAATGTATTGATTGGAACAACCACCGACCATACGATATTTAAAAGTGCCGCGAGTAAAAAATATTTCGCCTTTTTATCTCTACGTATTGAAGCATTTAAAAACATGATGAAACCGATAAATGGAAAAAATAAAGCTAAACCTAATTGGATGAAAAATCCAATATCTAGTGGTTGATTGTTTGTATCAGGTCTTGGAATTGAAGATAGTGGATTGATGTTTACAGGTTTCTTACTTTGAAGGGTATGTCCACAATACATACATTCTTCTAGTGACTCGTGATTATCTGTTCCGCATTCTTGACATAATGACATAATTTAGCCTCAATAAAATTTTTTATTTACATTATACATCAAAAATGACTTTATGATAACATATTATTGAAAAAGGAGTAGATGTATGAAATTGATTAAAAGAACAAGTATCGTGTTGTTCGTGTTATTTATTATTGTTATTGGTTTAATGTTTGGACCTAAAGTTCAATATGAAAAAGAAAATCCTTTCTTAGCAAAAGATGGTATGCCTCTTGTGATCGCACATGGCGGAGGGCAAGCTTACTTTCCAGATAACACGATGAAAGCATTCGAATATGCTTATTCATTAGGTGTTGATGTCTTAGAAATGGATGTCATGATAACGAGTGATAATGTCGTTGTCGTCTCCCATGGACAAAACGATATAGGGAATTTAATTACTTTTAGCCAATGTGATGTCATCCCTTGGGAAGAAACGTATGATAACTTATATAATGCATGTAATATGGGATATCACTATCAAAAAGAAGGTGTGTATTTATATCGTGATTTAACGCAAGCAGAAGTCATCCAAGAAAAACTTTATTTACCTAGATTAGAAGAAGTGTTCTCAGCTTTTGGTAATCAAACACTCTATAACATTGAATTAAAAGTTTATGGTGACATTCCTTATGAAACCATGGCAGATGAAGTTTATAAGCTTATGGATGCGTATGATGTGATTGATTCAGTGCTTATTGCAACCGCTGATGACGTGACCAGTGCATATATCGTCGATAATTATCCTGAAATATTAATTTCAACATCTTTAGGTACTGCAAGAACATGGATTGTTGGTATGTATACACTGACCTCACTTTTTTTAGGAACGCCACCATATGCAGGTATTCAAGTCCCAACAAGTTATGGATTTCCAGTAATAGAAACACTTCAACTAGATACAAGACATTTAATGAGGACTGCACATCAACACAATATGGCGATGCATTATTGGACCATTAATGATGAGGAAACCATGCGTATGCTTATTGAAAGAGGCGCAGATGGCATCATTACTGATGATCCGTTACTACTTATGAGTATTATAGAAGAAATAAAAGGCGAGTAAAATCGCCTTTTATTTTTGTTTAATAAATTTGTATATCTGTTGTGTTAGTAAGATGCCAAATATTGAGATGATGAGTGCACTCAAAATCTCTTGAGTTCTCATATATGAAATCAGTGGCATTAAAAAAAAGGTACCTTGCATGATTCGTAAAATAACAACCTGTAACATCAATATTCCCCCAGAAAGCATGTGTGTTAAAGATATTGTAAAACGATGGCTTTCATTTGTCAAATTAATACATAATAAATCACGTAGTTGAACACGCATAAAATTTTTTCGACGAAAAATTTGAAGTCTATCTTTGAAGATATGAACCTGCAGGATAACATGACACTATGATAGAACGTTAAGATGATACTTAGGAATTAAATCGTTCAGCCATTGGCCATTATGTGAATCGAATAACGACATCAAGTCTATTAATAATGGTGAAGAAGTTTCTTTGAACTCCTTAGCATTAGATAGCCTTTTTATGGTATAATGTTTGCAGAAAACTTAAGGATAAAGATGTGACGTTAAAACGTATTTTTTGGATGTTTTTTAAAATTGGTTTATTCACCTTTGGTGGTGGGTATGCAATGGTTCCAATCATGAAAAGAGAAGTCGTGGATACATTAGGTGTCATTGACCATGAAACGATGACGGATTACATTGCTGTTGCACAAGCAGCACCTGGAATGATTGCATTAAACATTGCTAATTTAATCGGACGAGAATTAAAAGGAATGAAAGGTGCTTTGGCGGCTGTTTTTGGTGTGATGTTACCCTCTTTTCTTTTGATATCTTTAATCGCTGGGGTTTTACGTCAGTTCATTGAATTAGACGTTGTAAAATATGTATTATATGGTATTTTAATCAGTGTGATTGTTTTACTCATTTATGCAGTATTAGACTTAATTAAAATCATTTATAAAGTCAAAATCTTACTCTTATATGCTGGAAGTATCACACTTCTCATGACGTTATTTAATGTTCATATGGGATATGTGATTGTTTCAGCTTTTGTTTTTGGTTCGGTGCATGCATATATGACAACTCGAGGTGAATCTCGTGATTGAGCTCATCGTTATTTTTCTTATCATTGGATCACTGACCATAGGTGGTGGACTGGTTGCGATACCACTCATTCAAGCAGAAGTCGTTGAAAAAGGCATCATCAGTGTTCAAGAATTCATTTTTATGATTGGTGTTGCAGAATCTACACCGGGTCCCATTGGCATTAATATTGCGACTTTTGTAGGTTTTTCTGAGTTTGGGCTTTTGGGGGCAATACTTACAACACTAGCATTTATATTGCCATCATTTGTTTTATTATCTCTTGTATTTAATGTGTTAAAAAAGTATCGTCATACAGTGCTTGTGAATGCATGGTTACTGTTTTTAAAAGCTGCAGTTACTGGACTTATTTTATATGCGTCCATATCACTATTTAAGTCTAATATCATGAGCAGTGAAATCCCTTTTGATTTCAAAACCATTGGACTATTTGTTTTGGTTGCATTAGTTGGATTTAAACTTCATAAAAAACCCATTTACATGGTGTTTGCAGGTGCAGTATTCGGATTGATATTATATTCTTTGTAACTTATATTGTGTAAATATTATTGAGGGAATACAGGAGATGCTATTATGACATGAGACTCTTGTAGCATAATGATGATTGTAACATCAAATGTATAACCAGTACGTGTTGAATCAGCAAATGTAACCGAATCTTCAACATCATATGTTGCAGGGTTATCAGGTGCGTTTATTCGCCATCAAAAAAAATCAAACTGGGTCAAGATATTATTGGATTTATGTTGCTGAAAGATGCGGCACATATTATCGATGACATTGACTAGAACATTCAAAAATAATTGAATTATGATATAATCTAAACGAGGAGGATTGTATGAAAAAAATACTATTTTTATTTGGGTTGTTTTCAACACTTGCATTTTTAGCAAGTTGTGAGGATACAACGATTCCAGTACCTACAAATGTACGTATTGAAGATGAAACAATGCTTATTTGGGATGCTGTGGCTGGTGCTGAAGCTTACATTGTTGAAGTTGGGACACATAGTATTGAAGACATTACAACAACATCTCAAGATTTAACAGTATTCCATGATATATTACCTGATGGGACATATGAGGTCAAAGTGGCTGCAACTTTAGGTGATTTTGTCACTGATTTTTCTGCTGCAGTGTCATACACCATTGATACAACGATTAATGCAGTGTCTAACTTAGCCATTCAAGATGATATGTTGACATGGGATGCTGTTGCTGATGCAACAAGTTACCGTGTAAGCATTTTAGGTCAAACATTTTCAGTAACGACACCATCTTTTGATTTAACACAAATGACTGATTTACCGATGGATATGCTTCAGTTATCTGTGGTTGCGATGGTTGGTACCGATGCTTCTATGCCAGTAACGATCACTTATGATTACACGATGGGTGGCATGGAACCAATGTTATTTATGTTAAGAATGGTGAATGAGTCTTATGATATGTATATGGATGAAGCTGATTTTGAAACAGAAGAAGACTATCAAGATTATGTCATGACAAAAGGCATGATTGAGTCTTACATGTCTTATACGGATGGTCAATCACCTATGGATGCAGCGATGATGTTTGGGATGGCTCAATCACTTGAATCAGATGAAATGACGATGGATCCAATGAGTTTATTTGATATCTTTGATGACGCAGAATCCATGGATGGTCAAACGATCGCAAACCTACTTATTAGCTACTTGTTGTCGATGTCAGAGATGAATCAAGAATATAACGACATGTATCTTGAGTTATTTAATGAGCAATTACTTGAGTTAAACGCTGAATATCAAACATTTGTCTCAGAAGGTGGCGTGATGTTTGAGATGGCAGAAGTCTTTGCACCATACATGTTAGATGCTGACTTTGAACGTTTATTCACATCTTTAGACATGCCTCTCTATGATTTAGATTATAAATTTTCTGTAATCTTTGAAACATGGTATTCTTTGGATGCTGGTTATGGTTTACCAGAATATGATGAAACTGAAATTGAATTAATACAACAAGCAGTGCTTAATGCTTATCAAGCAAATGATGAAGCATTTAGAACCTTTGTTTTAGATGAAACCACGAATGTTATGCTGATGGAATATGGA
>JBMTKL010000037.1:0-6692 GCA_049439405.1 Acholeplasmataceae bacterium
TGCAACAGGTGCTAAAGTGTTTTTTAATTTATCTTCTTCAGTTTTTACTCTTCCTAAGTGTGATAATAAAATTAATTGTCCACCAGCTTTTAAAATATATTCAATCGTCGGTAGTGCTGCGACAATTCTATTTTCATCTGTGATTTCACCATCCATCATCGGAACATTGAAATCTACACGCATTAAAACGCGGCGACCTTTTAAGTCGATATCTCTGACAGTTTTTTTAGCCATTGTTAAACTCCTTTATCGTTGTAATCCATTTGAATTATACCATACTCAAGATAAAAGATTAAAATAGTTTTTATGAAAATGCTTACTTGATGAGATTGTGATTAAATAACGCTTTTTTCATGTGATTTTTAATAGAATGACACGTTTTTTCGACATAAATTGTCTGATCATTTGTCATGTGAACAAGACATCCGTAACCATTGCTTTGAAATGCATGAATGTCAAAAATGTTTAGTAATACATTACTTTGACTTCGATACCCATACATAGGTAATAAGATACATGTTGAAGACAATTGAATTGGAATATATGACGTTTGATTAAATAGTTTTTGATACGCTTTTTTGTATCCGTCATAGGTTTTTAGATATGGTAATAATAGTTCATTTATAACATATGTCAGGGAATGAGAGATGGTATAGGCTTGATTTGAAACAATTGTTGTTTGTTTTTGATGATAGGTGATATAAAAGATAGGTTTGTCATAAAAAAAAAGCCCGATGGGCTTTTTAATATTATTGGTCTGCATTTGGATCAACGACTAAACGTTGTTCTGTTTCAGGATTGAAGAAATGGCATTTATTCATATCTAAGGTCAGTTTCATTTTATCTCCGATATGAACATTCGCTCTTGCATCAACCGATGCACAAATGTTTGAATCATTGATGGTTGTAAAGATGTTTGTTTCAGCTCCTAAAAGCTCAGCAACGTCAACCACGATATCTAAAACTGCATCAGGATATGTTTTCATCACGACTTGGTCATCATGAATATCTTCAGGACGGATTCCTAAAACGATTTCTTTGTCAATCATTTTATTGAATTTAACGATTTCAAACTTGTCATCAGGGACTTTCACTGTGTGTTTACCCGCAGTGAAGACACCATTTTTATCGACTTTACCATAAATAAAGTTCATAGGAGGTGTTCCAATAAAGCCTGCAACGAACATGTTGTTTGGTACATCATAAATTTCTTTTGGTGAACCCACTTGCATAATATATCCATCACGCATAACAACGATTCTATGAGCCATTGTCATCGCTTCGATTTGGTCATGGGTGACATAAATCGTTGTTGTTTCGATTTTATTATGAAGCTTAATAAGCTCACCACGCATTTGAACACGTAATTTCGCATCTAAGTTTGATAATGGTTCATCCATTAAAAACACTTTTGCATCACGGACGATTGCACGACCTAATGCCACACGTTGTCTTTGTCCACCTGATAATGCTTTTGGTTTACGTTTTAAGTATGGTGACAATCCTAAAATGTCAGCAGCTTCGTTCACTTTTTGTTCGATTTGATCTTTAGGCATTTTTCTAAGTTTCAAACCAAACGCCATGTTATCATACACAGTCATGTGTGGATAAAGTGCGTAAGACTGGAATACCATTGCGATATTACGGTCTTTTGGTGCTTTATCATTGACGAGTTCCTCATCAATAAATAATTCACCTGAAGTAATTTCTTCAAGACCTGCAATCATTCTAAGTGTTGTAGACTTCCCGCAACCAGAAGGTCCAACGAATACGATAAATTCTTTATCTTTAATTGATAAATTAAAATCAAATACAGCTTGTACACCATTCGGGTATACTTTATTAATATCTTTAAGTTGTAACGTAGCCATATCGTCTCCTTTTAAAACAATTATATTTATATTGTACCGAAACTATGATTGTTTCTCAATGTGCAATGTGCACAAAAAAAAGCACTTGCGTGCTTTACTGTGTTAATAAACTATAAATGAGATAGGCATCTTTAAATGTTTTGACATCAAAGCCAGTCACTTCAAAAAACTTATCCAATCTTCCTATTAATGTATTTCTATGTACAAAAAGTTCTTTTGCTGCTTGACTCATGTTTTGATTATGATTTAAATACATTAACACGGAATCTAACATAAAAGGTTGATCGACATATTTTTTTAATATAAATTTTTTCATTGGTCCATATGCCGTATCTTTATATGCCAACAATAGATCATGATCGGTGATGAGACCTTTATGAAACATATTTTTTTTGGCTGTGACATCTTTCATCAATTGAATATGTGACGTTAATTGCAAGGCATCAATCGGATAAGACATGTACGCAACAATACTTGTTAATGTCTCACTCATCATATCTCGGATGATCGCATACATATCCAATACTTGTGGATAAAATACATAAATTTTATCTTGGTCTTGCCAAAAACTGTCCTGAATGGTCACATATGCTTCTAACATTTGGTCGATTACAGGTTCTATCTCTTGATGAAGTTGTTTAAAGTATACATATTGAATCATAACTACCTCAACACTATCTTAACATAGCTTAAATAAAAAGTGCATGAAAACATGCACTTTCAAATATTAACCAATGGATCCTTCCATCTCTAATTTAATGAGTTGGTTTAATTCAATTGCATATTCCATTGGAAGTTCTTTTGCGAACGGTTCAATGAATCCCATAACAATCATTTCTGTTGCTTCTTCTTCAGTTAAACCACGACTCATTAAGTAAAAGAGTTGATCCTCACTAATTTTTGAAACGGTCGCTTCATGTTCCAAGAAAACATCACTATTTTTAACTTTATTGTATGGGATCGTATCAGAAAATGAATGGTCATCTAAAATAATGGTGTCACATTCCACGTGGGCTTTCGCACCTTTTGCTTTGGACCCAAAGTCAACTTTACCTCGGTAGTTCACTTTTCCACCAGCACGACTAATGGATTTAGAGATAATTGTAGATGTTGTATTTGGTGCAACATGTATCATTTTTGCCCCAGTATCTTGTTCTTGACCTTTACCAGCAAATGCAATAGATATCGTTGTTCCTTTTGCATATGGTTCTAACAAGACACATGAAGGATACTTCATATTGACATTAGATCCAATATTGCCATCAATCCATTCCATGTGGCCATTTTCATAGACATATGCACGTTTGGTCACTAAGTTAATAACATTGGATGACCAATTTTGAATGGTCGTATAACGACATGTCGCATCTTTTTTAACAATAATTTCTACAATGGCTGCATGGAGTGAGTCTTTAGAATACACAGGTGCAGTACATCCTTCTACATAATTGACATATGCCCCTTCTTCAACAATAATGAGTGTCCGCTCAAATTGCCCCATTTGATCACTATTAATTCTAAAATATGATTGGAGTGGTTTTGGTACATGCACCCCTTTTGGAATATAAATGAATGATCCACCAGACCATACAGCTGTATTAAGCGCCGCATATTTATTATCATTATATGGAATTGTTGACCCAAAATACTCTTTGACGAGCTCTGGATATTCACGAAGCGCTGTATCCGTATCAACATAGATCACACCTAAATCTTCAAGTTCTTTCATCGTGTTATGATAAACAACTTCAGATTCAAATTGCGTTGATACACCTGCTAAATATTGTCTCTCAGCTTCTGGAATCCCTAACTTATCAAATGTTTCTTTAATTTCACTTGGGACATCATCCCATGATGTTTCAGCTTTTTCACTTGCTTTAATAAAATATCTAAATTCATCAAAATTAATAAATGATAAATCTGGTCCCCATGTAGGATTCGGTCTTGCAGCAAATTCATGATATGCTTTGACACGAATGTCTGTCATCCACGCAGGTTCTTTTTTATATGCAGAGATTTGTCTTACAACATCTTCACTAATTCCTTTAGGTATTGAGAAAAATGGTGTATTATTTGTTTTAAATCCATATTGGTAATCACCAATTATGGCATCAATTTTCTTTTTATTATCATCCATGTGTTATTCCTCCTTAAATGTATTTAATCCTTTTTCCGCAGCTTTCCATGCAAGTGTTGCACACTTAATTCTTGCTGGGAAATCTTTGACCCCGCTAAATGCTTGGGCATCTTTGTATAAAATATCTGTGTTATATGGCATGCCTTTGACAAGTTCATAAAATTGTTGAATGATGGTTAAACTTTCGTCAATACTATGTGTAATTAGTGCTTGAGTCATCACACTCGCACTCGCACAACATATAGAACATCCAGTCCCTTCATGTTTTATAGATTCAATATGACCTTGGTTCATTTTTAATTGAACTGTAATCTCATCTCCACATGAAGGATTGTTTAAATGAATCATGAGTGCATCTTTATCTAAATTCATTCCTTTATTTCTGGGATATTTATAATGATCCATAATGACTTGTCTATATAAATCTTTCATAAAACTCCTTAATTTTCTAAGAAAAAATCTCGCGCTTTTTTTACAACTCTCACAAGCGCATCGATATCTTTTTTCTCATTATAAAGATGAATGGATGCACGAACGGTTGCATTTACACCAAGCTTATATCCAACAAGTTTTGCACAATGATGTCCAGCTCTTACAGCGATGTCTTCTTCTGAAAGAAAACTTTGAATATCATGTGCATGAACACCTTTAACACTAAATGTTACGATAGGCGTATCAGACGTAGGATTATGAACAATAACATCTTTAATGCTTTGTAACTGCTTGACAGCATCATCATACAATTGCATTGTATATGTATGCACCCATGCTTGATCTAATGATTTAATAAATGCGAGGGCTGGACGAAGGCCAATGACTTGAGCAATGGGAGGTGTCCCCGCTTCTAAAGCAAGTGGTAGTTCATGTGTCGTAAATGATGTATGGGTGACTTCAGCAACCATCCCACCACCGACTTCCATAGGTTTTAATGTCTGTAATAAATGTCTTTTTCCATACAAAACACCGACCCCTGTAGGACCAAAACATTTATGTCCAGAAAAGGCAAGAAAATCACAGTCTAATCGTTGGACATCAATAGGTATGTGTGGGGCTGCTTGTGCTGCATCACAAATAACGATTGCACCCACTTCATGTGCTTTTTTAATAATGGCTTGAAGAGGAGTCACATAACCCATGACATTAGAAACCATCGTAATCGCAATAATTTTTGTCTTGGAATGAATTTTGTTGATAAGACCATCTACGTCAATTCTTAAATCCTCTTTGAGCGGTGCATATATTAATGTGGCACCTGTCTCATTAGAAACGCGTACCCAAGGTAAAAAAGAAGCATGATGTTCAAGTTCTGTTGTGATGATTTCATCCTCTTTAGTTAGGATGTGAGCATAACTATATGCAATCATATTTAAACTTTGCGTTGTGCCTTTTGTAAAGATGATTTCATCTTCATGCGCTGCATGAATAAACGATTGAACTTCTTTTCTAGTTGCTTCATAGGCGGCACTTGCATTCATTTCCATGGTATACGTACCACGTCCAACATTACTTCCTTCATCTTCATAGTAATGTTTGACAGCATCAATAGCATCTTGTACTTTCAGTGAGGATGCTGCTGAATCCAAATACGACATCTTTGGATATTTTAAAATCGCTGGAAATTTTGCTTGAAGGTCTTTAATATTCATTATATCCTTTGATAAATCGTTTCTTCTAGACGATTCGCAATCGTCTCATCTACGATTTTATCGAGTATTGGTTTGATATAACCGTTGATAATAAGTTTTTCTGCTTGTTCTTTGGTTAATCCTCGACTTTGTAAATAGTATAACTGATTTTCTTCAATTTTACCAATTGTCGCCCCATGGCCTGCTTTTACATCATATTCATCAATGAGTAAAATCGGATTAACTTCTACAACAGCATTGTCAGATAAAATAATGCCTTTAAGTGTTTGAAAAGCATTTGCTTGTGTATTTCCTTGTTCAATCTTTTCAACACCATTTAAAACGATTTTCCCATGGTCATTTGCGATTCCAATGTTATACATATCCGCATATGAATATGGTGCATAATGTGTCATGTTTACATCAACAATTTGATTTTGCTTGCTTGATGAGACGGCAATCGCATTCATCATCACATCTGATCCTTGACCATTTAGTCTTATATTTAAATTTGCTTTGAGTTCCTCAGATAAAAATGCTCCAATCACATGAACCTTTGCATCTTTTGAGACATCTAGGGACTGATTAATGATCATGTTTTTATGAGATAGCTCTGATAATAATACATACGTGACTTGTGCATTATCTTTGACATCTGCATGAAAAGTAAAGGTTGTTCCCTCGTTACTTCCATCTCGGACATCGACAATAATTGTTAGTTCACTGTTTGGCTCTACCGTGACATGAAGTTCAGTTTGATCGGTCACTTCAAACGTGAGTGGTCGTTTGAGTATAGACCCTTTTTTAACAATGACATTTGGTCCATCTATCGTCACCATCTGATCAATTGCTAGCGTATCGCTTCCTAGCGAAAATTTCATGCATCTGCCTCACTATCGACAAAATCAATACCTAATTCTTCTTTTAACCACTCATATCCTTGTTGGTCAATTTTAGATATTAGTTCTTGACCACCACTTAAAACAATTTTACCATCAATCATAATGTGCACATGACTTGGTTGAATGTGATCTAAAATACGTTGATAATGGGTAATTA
>JBMTKL010000038.1:0-6654 GCA_049439405.1 Acholeplasmataceae bacterium
TCTTCAAATGACCAGCCATCTGGATCAATGCTCGCATCAAATTCTTTAATCATGTTATCTGCTCTAAATCTTTGATTACAAGCTTTACATTCAGTCAGTGGGTCAGAAAATCCACCAACATGTCCACTTGCTTTCCATACGCGACTATTGAGTAGTATACCGCTGTCTAAAAGGACATTGCCAGGATGTTCTTTTTGAAATTTCTGAATCCAAGCTTGTTTTATGTTTTGTTTAAGTAAGCTTCCTAATGGACCGTAATCCCAAGTATTCGCGAGACCTCCATAAAGTTCACTTCCTTGATATACAAATCCTGTAGATTTGGCAAATTGGACAATGTGTTCAAGTGTTGGCATTATATCACCTTTCCTCTTAGTTTTTAATCGTTGTATGCAAATGATACTCAATAAAAGATTTCATGAAAGATTTTAATCGTGAATACGCGTCTTTAGGTATCTCTATGATTGTATCATAAGTTGTTTTTTTTATGTGTAAAAGCATGATTAAATCATCCATCTTCACATCACTCGTCATTGTTTCATCTTCATAAATGAGTCTTCCTTGAGCAATATTAAATCCTTTAATTCTTCTACCATCAGGCTCAAGCGATATGTCATATCCTAAATCATACAAAAAATGAAATGCAATTCTTAATGCATTGTGTTCATAAGATTTATGATTCAAAAACTTTATAAGTGATTGATAAAGCGCACCATGTGGTTCTTGATCTAAAATAAGTCTATCAAACATCTCTAATACAAATGCTGCTGCTTTTAAATCAGGTATGGATGCTTTGATATCTTTAAAATCATTAATACATGTTACATCTTTTAATGTAAACATCATTTTAGGTGAATTTTCAAAAGATATATGTGTCAAATATTGCGTCAATGTTCGATAAGGTGACGTTATTTTTTGAGCACCTTTTGCATGTAAGGTACGTTTTCCTTCTGGTGTCATCACATAAAGAAGTTTACTTGATTCTTGGTATGGTTGAACTTTATAAATAATACCTTCCATTATTCATCTAACCCATATCCAAACTGAGCGACGTCTTGTTTTCTGTCTCTCCAGTCTTTTTTTACTTTAATCCAGAGCTCTAAATGAACAGCTTGACCTAATGTTTTTTTAAGATCGAGTCTTGCTCTTTTACCAATCTCCTTTAATTTTTGACCTTGCTTACCAATGAGTATTTTCTTTTGAGAGTCACGTTCAACAATAATGAGGGCTCGAACATCTAATGTTTTATGCTTTTTATTGTCTTCAACAGATTCAATAATGACAGCGACAGAATGGGGTACTTCTTGTTCAGTTTCATATAAGATTTTTTCTCTAATCCATTCAGACATTTTTTGTTTGTCTGATTGGTTAGAGACATAATCTTCTGGAAACATTTTTGGACTTTCAATGGTGTGCGGCATCACTGCATCAATTAAATGCGTTAGATGTTGTTTGTTTTTGGCAGAAACAGGGATGACAGCGTCAAATTCACCAAGCGATAAATATGAAATGATCATATCATTGATTGCCATTTTGTCACTTAAAGTATCTATTTTATTGATGACTAAAATAATGGGTACACCAATGGTCTTCATTTTATCATAGACCGTTTCATCATAAATGCTTTTCATTCGATCTACGACCCACAATATGACATCAACATCTAATAGTGCTGTTTCTGCAGTTTTAACAATGGCACGATTAAGTTCTTGTTTTGGCTGATGCAGCCCTGGTGTATCAACAAAAATAAGTTGATAATCTGGTGTATTTTTAACACCTAATATACGGTGTCTTGTTGTTTGAGCTTTCGCACTTGTAATAGCAATTTTCTCACCAATGAGTGCATTGATTAGTGTCGATTTACCTACGTTAGGTTTCCCGGCAATACCGACAAAAGCAAATTTATGAGACATCTCTTTTTGTGTCTTCAAACTTAAACCCAAAAGGGAGAAGTTCGTCTTTGGTCATCACTTTAGTTTGACCGTCTAAATTTGCAAGTGTAATGACACAATCATCAGGTAATAATTCATACATCACTTGTCTACATGCGCCACATGGTGACACTGGGTGATTGTGATTAGCAATCACAGTCAATGATTTAAATTGACTTGGGTCAATGCCTTGGCTCATTGCACTGAAAATTGCACTTCTTTCGGCACAATTTGATAATCCAAAAGATGCGTTTTCGATATTTGCACCATGAATAAATGAACCATCTTTTAATTCAATGGCTGCACCCACTTTAAATTTTGAATATGGTGAATATGCTTTTAATCTTGCTTTTTTTGCTTCTTCAATTTGTTTCATTGTCTTTCCAATCCAGCATTTTTTAAAATGCTCTGTTGTTTTTTTATCATCTTGCGTTCATCATCTTCTTGATGATGATCGTAACCTAATATATGTAAATATCCATGGACTGTTAAAAATGCAACTTCCCTATCTTCGCTATGTCCATAATCTAACGCTTGCGCTTTGACTTTATCGATGTTGATGAGGACATCCCCTAAACAATCCATCAGTGGATTATCAGCAGGAAATGTTAAGACATCCGTTGTTTTATCTCGTTGTCTAAATTGATGATTAAATTGCCTCATTTGTTCACTATCTAAAAAGATAACATTCATCTCTTGTGCTTCATCAATCGTTTGAAACACTTTAGTAATGATGCGCTCATAGTGTGTAAGATCAAGCGCTGTTTGATTAATGAAGTTTATGTGTATCATCTTTATACCTTTCAAGAATCCGTTGAACCAGTGGATGTCTAATGACATCTAGAGTATCAAACTGAACGACTTCAATATCTTTAAGATCATTTAAATGTTTGAGTGCATCATTTAATCCCGAAGGTACACCTTTTGGTAAATCTGTTTGTGTTGGATCACCCGTAATGAGCATTTTAGATGAAAATCCTAATCTTGTTAAAAACATTTTCATTTGAGCGATGGTTGTGTTTTGAGCTTCATCTAAAATGACAAAAGCATTTTCTAAGGTTCTACCGCGCATAAACGCAAGTGGCGCTATTTCAATAATGCTTTTTTCCAAGTACGTATTCGTCATTGCAACCCCTAGCATGTCATATAATGCATCATACAGTGGTACTAAATATGGGTCGATTTTTTCTTTTAAATCTCCCGGCAAGAATCCTAGTGATTCGCCTGCTTCAACTACTGGTCTTGTTAAAATGATTTTTTTAACAATGTTTGATTTTAAAGCATCTAATGCCATTGCGACACCTAAAAACGTCTTACCAGTCCCTGCTGGTCCAACGCCAAAAGTTAAATCATTATGTTTGATCGCATCCACATATGTTTTTTGGTTAAATGTTTTTGGATATATTTGTTTTCCTAGAGATGTCGTATACACTTGTTTACTATTTCTATAAAGAGATAATAAATCACGATCGTCATCATTTTCAATGCATTTTATGACATACATCACATCGCGTTCTGATATTTTTACTTGATGTTCAGCAAGTTCAATTAACACATCAAAAATTTTATTTAATGTTGTCTTTTTATCTTCCCCGCCATTCACAATAATATCTTTTCCGTGAAGTGTCACAGAGACATTCATGTATTGCTTGAAAACTTTTAAATTTTTATCATTTGTGCCTACTAATTTAGCAATAGCATCTGCATGATCGATTTGACGATCTAACTTCATGACATCCCTTCTTTCTCTAGTTTATTATAACACATTTAAGGAAAGAAAAAGCACATCAGCGATGTGCTTAGCTAGACCTTATTTTTTCTTTTTACGATTTGCGCGTTGTTTCATTTTACGATCAACACTTGGTTTGATGTAATATTCTCTTTTACGTGCTTCTGCGAGGGTACCTGATTTTGATACGTCACGTTTAAATCGTTTTAAAGCGTCTTCGATTGATTCATTTTCTCTTACGACTGTTTTAGCCATTTCAACCCTCCTCTCACACGTGAAATCCGTTCATATTATATAACAAATTTCTTAAATGTCAAAATGTATAAACTTTGATAAAGCCACAACACCAGCAATTTCACTACTCATAATATGTGGACCCAATGTCATTTGAATCGCACCTTTACTTAATAACATTTGTCTTTCATCTGGATGTATCCCACCTTCTGGACCAACAATGATGATTAAATCTTCACTAGGTAAGTCTTCTGGCATTTCTTTTGTCGTTTCATCGAGCAAATATGTTCTTGCTTTTAGTGAGATATCTTCAAGTTTAGGCACTGCTTTGATGATTGGCAAATCATCTCTATGCGCAAGTTCACTGGATTCTTTTGCAATCTTGTCATATCTTTGAAGTTTTTGTTTTGATGGTATCGTTTGTATCACTGAATACTTCATAGGGACTAATAAAATTTCAGATACGCCAATCATTGATGCATATTTAATCGTAGTTTCAACTTTTGGATGTTTTGGAATCCCTTGTATTAAGGTGATTTTTCGTTTGGTTATTTTTGGTAGAATGGTTTCTTTTTGATAACTTACCATGCCGTTTTCTATCGTGATGATTGCTTCAAAACATACCCCATTACAAACGATAATGCGTTCTCCCGAACGCATTCTTAATACTTTAACAATATGCTTTTGATCTTGTTCACTTAAAGGTGCACCTTCATGTGATACAAAGTAACGTTGCATGTTATCTTAAGTTATTAGAAAGTAAGACAGTAACGACAATAATTAAAGTTAAAACAGCAGTTGAACGGAATAAAAACAATTCCAATCCACGGCTTTTTTTGTCTTTAAATAATTCTGATTTTTCTCCAGAAAAAGCATCTGAAATACTATCAGCTGATTGTTGTAACATCACAGAAATGATGAGTAAAACTGTTGCGATTAATGCGATATAATCCATCCAAAGCATAAATTTCCTCCGTTAAGCCTTTTAATTTTAACAAAATAGTAATCGTTTGTCAACGGTTTAAGCGTATCAATCCGTATGATGTTTCATCCCGAGATGTTCAAATGTAGGCACTTTAACTTTTAAGTTTTCCATGACATCATTTTTAGCAAATTTTTTCTTGTCTCCAAGTACAATCCAATCGTGTCCACAGTGATGCTTTAAGTAATAAATGATATCGTAAAATGAATAATCATCATTAGACTCTAAATGATATAACCCTGGCATATAGCCTTCAAGTAATTCTACAATTGCTCTTGTGGTGTCTTCTAAAAACATTGCTGATAAATATAAATGCTTAGATGCTTGTATGATGCCTTTTTTATCCATTTGATCTTTAATAAAAGATAACATATTATACCCGCCAGGTGCTTTCCCAATTTGCCAAGCAAGTCTAACGATGTAACTATCTGGATAGACATCAAACACTAATTTTTCTAAAGCAATTTTATACTTCGCAAACTCATCAGTGCCATCAGGTTTATCATATACTTGATATGGTGCTTCTAATGATTTTCCACTAAATACTTTGTAGCTTGATGCGAACATAAATTTCTTTCGGTGATTTTTAGCCCACAAGGCTAACCATCTCGTGTAGGTTTCATCTGCTTTTGCTAAATGGATAATCGCATCCGGTTGATGTGAGTTTAAATATGCTAACACAGCATCTTCACTGGTTATATCCAAATCACCTCTACCCATGGGAATACCTTGGTGCCCCATCTCTTTAATTGTATTCATTAATTCTTTTCCCACTGTGCCACTCGCACCAGTCACAATCATTCGCATTTAACAGCTACCTCTATTATATTTCATGTATAATTAGTATATCAAGTCATGATATTTAAAACACCGAAAGGACTCACAAACCCATGAATTCACAAAAACCTAACCATACCTTTACACTTGCTGATTTCCCTCACCAAACTTATGATAAAATTCGCTATGGTGATACTGATAGACAAGGACATATCAATAATGCCATGTTTGTACGCTTTTATGAAACAAGTCGTGCAGAAGTATTATATGACCCGAATCAATTATTACATGACGATAACGGTTCTTTTGTCATCGCGAATTTGACTGTAGAATTTTTACAAGAAATTCACTGGCCGGGACAAGTTCAAATCGGTCTTAAAGCCACACGTTTAGGAAATAGCTCTATTACTTTTTTACAAGCGTTATTTCAAAACGGCGTCCTTGTATCAACTTCAACAGCAGTCATTGTTCATGTCAGTAATGAAACGAAAAAGTCCAAGTCGTTAAATGCCAAAGCAAGACGATATCTTAAAACATTAACATAAAAATAAAAAGCACATCAGTGCTTTTTTTATAGCTTAATATATGTTCTAAAACCTCTTGCACCATAATAAGAATCAGCGCCATTATGGTATATAAATGTTCTACCATACCTATGATCTCCAAAAATCGCACCTGAGGCCTCTCTCACAGATGATTCAGAAAGTAACCATGAAGACGTTTTTAAGTCAAGAGGTTCTAAAGATTGAATATAAAAATACATGGGTTCATCAACAAGCGAAACTTGATGCAATTCACATAGTTCTAGTGCAGATGTTTCAGGTGGAAATTTTTTACGGTTGACTCTAGATGCTTTATCATAACATACACTTCTTCGACCTTTTGGTGATTCTTTAGACATCTCTACGATATATAATTGGTCTTGATAGAAAATGACATCAGGTTCACCACCTGTTTCTTCCATCCATTGAACTTTCTTCAACACTGCTTCATGAAGTTTTGGG
>JBMTKL010000039.1:0-6466 GCA_049439405.1 Acholeplasmataceae bacterium
TGAAAATATACAGGGACATGAACAGTTTGTTTGCTGTCTTCAACGATGTAATGATATTGATCAATGGTCATCAACAATACTTGAGTTGGTGTCATTAATCTTTGATAAATGAATACACTTAACACACACACCACTAACGTTACTGCGTAAACAAAAAGTTTCATACTTTTATTTTTTCTAGACGTTGATATTCTGTTGTCTTTTCAAACCATTCAAATCCACCTAGATTTCTTCGGAACCAAAAAAAATATCTTGCTGCAACACCATTGGTAATATAGCCTTCTCCATAAATATATAAATCTACTTGAGTACCTGGATCAACTTTAATATGAATATCAATAGATTCTTTTTTTGATGAACTTGTTTTATAATCAGTGGAGATTTTTAGTGCAGTATCTAATTTATTTTTAAAACTTCTGCCATCATCCTTTGTCGTATATGCTATCGTACCTGTTGCTTGAATTTGAAAGGTAGATGAAGATTCATAATCCATGTGATAATCGTATTCTATCGCTGTGTAGCCATCATTATAAAATGAAAAAAGGGTCTCCTTAATATAAGTAATATCAATACGATCATGAACATAATGAATACGCCAACCAAACATTTTTCTTCTTTTGACCTCTTTGTAATACTTCGTGTATTCATCACTTGTGAATGCTTCAAGCCTATGGCCATCAATGATGGTAATGGATTCAAAATTTGGATAATCAGCTTCTACAGTGATCAACGTGAATGATGACACGATGATCAATAATACGAGTGTCGTCAAAAATTTCATAAAAAAACCTCCTACTTTAAAGTAGAAGATTTTTAGTGTTTTACTTATTTACCTCAATTTTTTTCTCATGATGGCTTCAATCTCATCAATTTGTTTTGGAATATGTGACGATAAATTCTCACATCCTGTTTTAGTAATTAAAATGTCATCTTCAATTCTAATACCAATGTTTTCTTCTGCAACATATAGACCAGGTTCTACTGTTATCACCATTCCTGGTGTGAGCACCATATCATAATCACAAGGGTCATGAACATCTAATCCTAAATGATGACCTAATCCGTGATAATAATAATTGATGATGTCTTTTTCATCCTTAATAAGACCGATTGCAAGTGCTTTTTCAGCAAGTAAATCACGACCTTTTTCTTTAAATGCTTTAAATGTAATACCAGGTTTGACCCACTCAATAATGGCTTCTTCGACATCTAAAACAAGTTGGTACAACGCTTTTTGACGATCGGAGAAAACACCACTTGCTGGTAATGTTCTAGAAATATCTGCATTATATTCATTGAGAGATGCACCTAAATCAAATAATACTAAATCATTAGATTTAATTTGGTCATTATTTTCAACGTAATGAAGAATCACTGCATGTTTCCCACTCGCACAAATCGTATCAAATGCTTCTTTTGCACCTTTTTTATCGATTTCATATTTGAATAATGCATGTAATTGATGCTCATCGAGCATGTTTGGTAATGATTCCATCAAGGTGTCAATAGCATCTTTTGTTATGTCAATGGCTGCTTTAATATGTTTGATTTCTGCTTCGTCTTTTAAGGTACGCATGACTTTAAATGTGTGAGCACTATTTAAAAGTTGAACATCTGGATAAAGTGTTTTAAACGTATTCACAAAAAGCACATCTGATGATACACGGCGATCTTTGAGAGATAAATCGACATAAAGCATCTTGAGTTCACCGTATATAGAAGTTCTTTGATTTGAAAACCAATCTGAAAGCGTGTCCTCTAGTGTTTCTGTTTTGAAGACGTTTTGAATTCCAGTTAATGTTTTAAGCACATCGAAAGAAGGTAATATACCATCCCATTTTTCTTTATCTTTTGAGCGCTGCTCTGCAAATAAAACAACGTCATTCTTATTTCCTTTAATGAGTGCTAGCACTTGATTGGGGCGTGTTAAACCAGTGAGATAAAAGAAATTTTTATTCACTTGGAAAGGTAGTGTTTGATCTGCTGATTTTACTGCTGCAGTACCACTGAATATGAGTGATACACTTCCAGCTTGCATCTGATCAAAGACGTATTGTATTCGTTTATTCATGATTAATCCTCTTTAGCAATTGCGCTTTCAGTAATGATAACATATTTTGAGCTAAATGACTATCTTTCGCTTGAATACCAAAATATATTTTTAATTTTGGTTCTGTTCCACTTGGTCTAAGTATGACCCATGCAGTTTCGAATCTAAATTCAATCACATTTGATGATGGTAATGTTAAATCAAACATTTGGTTATTCATGTATAGTTTTTTTGCTTTGTAATCTCTCCACTCAATGAGTGTTAAGCCATCAATACTTAATGGAGTGTTTCTAAAGTCATTGATGATATTTTCCATGGTTGAAGGTCCTTCAACACCTCTGAAGAAGATACTTTCTGTGTATTCTAAGTGAAAACCAAAAGTATTATATATGGATTGAAGTCGATCGATTAAAGTTTGCTTAGCGCTCTGATAGTGGTTTGCAATTTCTGATAAAATCATGCACGCTTGAACAGCATCTTTATCCCTCACTTTATCACTAATGAGTGAGCCATAAGACTCTTCACATCCAAAAATGTATGGTGCATCATTGAGTTCTGCTTGTTCACCAATAAATTTAAAACCAGTGAGTGTCTCAATCACTTTAAGTGACTTTGATTCAGCGATTCTTTTAATTAAATCAGACGTAACAATGGTTGTATAGACAATACCATCAGATGGTACATCTTTTGATTGATTTAAAATATACTCTAGTTCAATGGCAGCCGTTTGATTACCTGTAAGTAATCGATAGTCGTCATCATGTTTGACTGCAACCCCTAATCTGTCGGCATCAGGATCGGTAATCAATATAAGATCTGCATCATGTGTTTTTGCTGTTTGAATTGCACCTATATAAGCTTTTTCTTGTTCAGGGTTCGAAGACTCAGTATGTGTGAAATTAGGGTCTGGAACCATTTCTTCAGTGACTTCAATGACCTCAAATCCCATGTGACGCAAGACTTTTGGAATGACTGTACCACCCGTTCCATGTAATGGAGAATATACAATTTTAATCGTTTTTGGCTCTTGATTGATTTGTATTGAAGCAATATCTTTTAAATACACATCATCAAATGAAGCATCAATGGTCGATATCAAAGACAGAGGACCTTCTTTAATACTAAAAATATCTTTTATTTTTTCAACTTCAGCAATGATTGCTTTTGCTTCATCCAAGTTGACTTGAGCACCTGTTTGGTTATAGGCTTTAAACCCGTTATCTTCTTTAGGATTATGTGATGCTGTAATCATAATACCGCCAATGGCATTGAAATGTCGCACTGCATAAGACAGCATCGGTGTTGGTCTTAATGACTCAAAGACTTTAGCATGTAATCCATAAGAAGCAAGCACTAAAGCACTTTTTTCAGCAAATCGCTTTGAATCTTTGCGGTTATCATAACTGATGACGACAACCCCTTCATCAAAATGTTTTTTTAAATATGAAGCAAAACCAGCTGCCGCTTGCATCATCGTATGGACATTAAGTCTTGAAATGCCGACACCCATAGGTCCTCGTAATCCACCAGTACCAAATGTTAGTGGTGTTGAAAATCTTTCAATAATCTCATCATCTGATAATGACATGAGCTCTATTTTGAGTGCTTTGTCTAATTGTTCAGCATTTAGCCATGTCTCATAGTTGTTTTTATAGTTCATCTTGCTACTCCTTGTTTTTATTGTAAATTTTCAATAACCCTTTTAAAACTGTGAAATCATCCAAATGATGTACATATGCAATCAAAGGAGAAATTAATGGAGAAATTCCTCCAGTTAATGTCACTTTAAATGGATAATTAATTTCTTTTTCTATTCTTTTTAGTAGTCCTTCAATTTGAGCAGCAACACCATATGTCACACCTGATTGCATACACTCAATGGTATTCGTACCTAATACTTTTTTTGGAACTTCAATATGGATGTCCGGTAATAAAGCTGTATTACCAACAAGTGCTTTCATTGAAATATCAACACCCGGTGTTATAATGACACCTTTCATCATATAATCACTCACATAAATATATTTAATCGCTGTCCCTAAATCAACAATGACTTGATGACCTTTACCATAACTTTCTACGGCCGCACAAATTAAATCTGCACCAACTTCTTGTGGATGATCGGTTTTAATTTGAAGTCCTGTTTTAACGCCAGCTTTTACAACTAAAGGTTCTATACTGAAATATGTTTGACTCAATAACATTAACGTTCTTGTTAAGGATGGGACAACACTACTAATCGCGATCGCTTCAATGGGATCATCATTTAAATATGTTTTTAGTTTTATAAATAACTCATCTGCTGTTAGTGTTGTGTCTGATTTCACTCTGTATTGATTGGTTATTGATTGACCATCTGATTTGCTGACATGAATATTTGTATTACCAACATCAAACAATAAAATCACAATCTCACCTCTGTAGCGAGTTGAATCGCACGTACGACTGGTGTGACCACTAATACAGCAATAATTGCTTCAAGTAATCCATTTGATACCATAATGCCATAAATCAACTCGACAGATTCACCAAATGTAAAATTAAAAAGTGCAGGTTTGAATCCAATTAGTGCCGTAAGCACTAATACGGTATGAAGCAGTGTTGAAAAAAGAGCAGTTAATGTGACAAACATAAAACTTTGACGCGTTTTCGTTTGGGAATAAATATAGTACATAAATCCACTATAAAAGACAAACAGTAATACGTATACCAAGATATCACTCATCACGGATTGTGATTGTATGTATTGTCCCAATAGAACAAAACTACCGATTAAAATCGCACTAATCAGCGCTAAACTTAGTTCATAGGTCATTTTTTTCTGAAGCCATTTGAAGCCTCTAAAAAGTTCATATGCCGCAAGTGTAAATAATACTCTAGGTAAAACCGATATCAGTGGATTTACAAAAGCTAAATCAACAGGCGTTGTCCCTCTTGTATATGCAGCAAAAAGTGAACCAAAACCATAAAGCAATCCAAATATAATCGCACTTGGTCTTCTTAATGTCATCACGCCAATTAACACTGGAATGTGAACAATGGTAATCGATACAGCAGGAAAAATTAAAATAAATCCTAACTGCGGAATGACTGATAACATAATGATAATCGCACCAATCAATGATGTTAAAACTAGTTCTTGGGTATTTTTAAACATAGCATCCTCCTTTTTAGGCCATTATAGGTCCCATAAGCATGTTTAAATACTATTTGATATATTTACCTGATATGTTATTTTCTGGATCCATATATTTCCTACGGCCTGTGTTGAGTGTCGTGATTTGATCAATTTCAGTTTGTGAAAGTGATAACTGTGATCCACGATAATTTTCTTCAAGTCTTTTGAATGTTTGTGTTTTAGGAATCATTGGAATGCCTTGGCTAATGCCCCAGGCAATACATACTTGAGCAACCGTCACACCATGAAGTCTTGCAATATCTTTTAATGGTGACAACATTGGTTCTTCAAATACTGCACCACGCATAAATGGTCCATATGACATGACTTGAATCTCTTGTTCTCTTAAATATGTTCGTAGTGGTATTTGTGTAAATCCTGGATTAAGTTCTACTTGATTAACCATGGGTTTAATGATTGCAGTTTCAAGTAATTCTTGCAATTGGTATCTTGAGAAATTACAGACGCCAATCGCTTTGACATATTTTTGTTCATATAGCCATTCAAAAAAATTCCAGGTCTCTTGATTGACTGATGGATCATGATTTGGCCAATGGATTAAATATAAATCTAAATACGTTGTTTGTAAGTCTTCTAATGTTTTGAAAAAAGCTTCTTTTGCCTTTTCTAATGGCATATGATATTGTTGTTTAGAAGTAATGAACAGTGATTCTCTAGGTTTCATACTACGTGCGATAGCACGTCCAATACCAGCTTCATTCTGGTATGCTTGTGCCGTATCAATATGCGTGTATCCTACTTTCAACGCTTCTAAAATGACATCTTCAACGATATCATCCGTTAGTAAATAAGTTCCTAACCCAATTTTTGGAATTAATACATTATTTGGTAAATGGAAAAACATCAAATCCTCCATCTTTTAGTTTTTTGATAGACGTTTCATCTAATGTTGTAAGTAACGTATATAGCATATCATATGCTGCTTTTACATCTCTTTTATCAAAAATTGCAGCAGGTCCATGAATATATCTTGCTGGTAATCCGATGGTTGTATTCACAACACCAGCAAGCATATCTTTCGCTTTCGCTGCATCAGTACCGCCTTTTGAAATGTAATATTGATGCATAATGTTATTGGACTCTGCGAGTCTTGAAATGGCTTGCTTTAAATACTCTGGCATGGTATTTCTTGGATCATACATGCGAAGTAAAAACCCTTTTCCAAGTTGAATGTCTGCTGCTTCTGTCATGTCACTGACCGGTGAGGCATCAAGTGC